>DAOVNW010000186.1 GCA_030630095.1 Candidatus Omnitrophota bacterium | reverse complement strand
TGGCATTGTTTAGTATTTAGTATTTTGCGTTTAGGATTTATTGTTTATTTACGTTCCTAACTGCCAGGAAGCCAGATATTCTTTTTGCTCTTGTGTTAATGTATCTATCCGGATACCCATAGCCTTTAATTTTAGACGGGCAACCTTCTCGTCGATATTAAGGGGGACTCTATAGACCTGTTTTTTCAAACGACCCGCGTTTTTCTTAATAAACTCCGAAGTCAGCGCCTGGTTAGCAAAACTCATATCCATAACACTGGCCGGATGGCCTTCAGCCGCGGCCAAGTTAATAAGCCGGCCGTCTCCCAGAACATTTACGCGCCGGCCGTTTTTAAGCGTGTATTCATCAACAAATTGCTTGATTTTTCTCGTCTTCTTACTCATTTTTTTAAGGCCTTTGACATTTATCTCAACGTCAAAATGGCCTGAATTGGCTACTATAGCGCCATCTTTCATTTTAATGAAATGCTTTATATCAATAACATTTATATCTCCGGTAGTTGAAAGGAAAACATCGCCTTCTTTAGCCGCGCTCTCTATGGGCATTACCCGATAGCCATCCATTACAGCTTCTAACGCTTTTAGGGGATCTACCTCGCAAACTATTACGTTTGCCCCCATACCGCTGGCTCTCATCGCGACACCCCTGCCGCACCAGCCATAGCCGCAAACCACAAACTTACATCCGGAAAGCAGCACATTTGTCGCTCTTAGGATACCGTCAATAGTTGATTGCCCCGTTCCATACCTGTTGTCAAAAAAATGTTTTGTCTGAGCATCATTAATAGCGAAAACGGGAAAAAGCAAGAGGCCTTCTTTCTCCAGACTTCTTAACCGAATGACTCCCGTTGTCGTCTCTTCCGTGCCGGCCAGAATGTTTTGCGCCAGATTCTGTCTTTTTTTGTGAATCATCGAAACCAGATCAGCCCCGTCATCCATTGTGATGTTGGGCTTCGCGTCAAGAACCGCGTTTATATGAGAGTAATAGCGCTTGTTATCCTCACCGTTAACCGCAAAGGTCGGAATCTTATAGTCTTTTACCAAAGAAGCTGTTACTGAATCCTGAGTACTTAAGGGGTTTGAAGCGCACAACCGCACATCCGCGCCGCCGGCCTTCAGTGTAATAACCAGGTTGGCAGTCTCGGTTGTTACATGCAAACAGCAGGCTATCACGCTCCCTTTAAGAGGTTTTTCTTTTATAAATCTTTGTCTAATTAACCTCAACACAGGCATACGCTCTTCAGCCCATTCAATTCTTAATTTACCTTCCTTTGCCAGCTTTAAATCTTTAATGTCATACTTCATATCTATTCCCTTTCGTTAATTACGCTTGTTTTTTTAAAGCCGCGGCTTTGTCCGTTTCTTCCCAGCTAAACCCTTCTTCTTCTCTGCCAAAATGGCCATAGGCCGCCGTTTTCTTGTATATTGGCCGCCTCAGATGGAGCTCTTCAATTATCCCGCGGGGCGACATATCAAAATTATTCCAGACAAGCTTTTTTATCTCGCTGTCAGAAATTTTACCGGTGCCAAAGGTGTTAATCATCAGTGATACAGGCTGGACGACCCCTATGGCGTAAGCCAGCTGAATCTCACACTTTTCACACAGTCCGGCCGCTACCACGTTTTTTGCTATATATCTGGCATAGTACGAAGCGGACCTGTCTACCTTGCTCGGATCTTTGCCGGAGAAGGCACCGCCGCCATGACTTCCCACGCCGCCGTAGGTATCAACGATAATCTTTCTTCCGGTAATACCTGTATCGGCTAACGGCCCGCCAACGGCAAATCTGCCGGTAGGATTAATAAATATCTTTGTTTTGTCGTCCCTTAAATCCGCCGGGATTATTTTGTCTATTACCAGAGCCTTCAGGTCTTTTCTGATAGCTTCTATCTTTGTTCTGGGACAGTGATGAGCGCTTAACACTACCGCCTCAATCCTTTTGGGCTTTCCGTTTAAATATTCAACTGTCACCTGGGATTTACCGTCAGGCCTTAAATAACTGACTTTCTTTTCTTTGCGTATCTTACTTAACTGGCGCGTTAACTTATGAGCCAGCATAATAGGCAGCGGCATCAGTTCTTTAGTCTCATTCGCGGCATAACCAAACATCATTCCCTGGTCACCTGCCCCGCCGGTGTCTACACCCATTGATATATCAGGAGATTGCGCCTGAATAGCGACTATAACTCCGCAGGTTTTATAATCAAAACCGTACTCCGGCTCCGTATAACCGATCTCCTTTATAGTCTTTCTTACAACCACGGGAACGTCCACGTAGCAGCTTGTGGTAATTTCACCTGCCACAAAGGCCAAGCCTGTCGTTACCAGCGTTTCACAGGCGACGCGGCCGTTTGGATCCTCTGAAAATATAGCATCCAGAATAGAGTCTGAAATCTGGTCTGCTACCTTATCCGGATGCCCTTCGGTAACGGACTCTGACGTAAACAAATGAGAATCTTTTTTAATCACCCTTTTCCTCCTTGTACAGTTCATCTGCTTTTTGATAACACTCAAGACTGCCAATATCAAACCAATCGCCGGTTAACTGAAAACCGTAGACTTTACTAATCTTGTAGAGCCAGCTTATAAAGTGGCCCGGCTGATCAGGGCTCTTGCCCTCTTTTAAATAAGAGGCTACCAGCCCTATTACGCTCTCCGGTATCAGGTAAATGCCGGCTGCC
>DAOVNW010000036.1 GCA_030630095.1 Candidatus Omnitrophota bacterium | reverse complement strand
GTGAAAATTATGCCTTCAACAATTAATGTAATAGACTATCAGGGGGTTCAAGATTTAATCAATAAGACGCTTGACAAATTCAAAAAGATAGATATACTTATCAATAATGCCGGGATTACCCGTGACAAACTGCTTCTTCGCATGAGTGAGGTTGAGTGGGATAACGTGCTGGCCATTAATCTAAAAGGAGCATTTAATTTTATTAAGGCGGTAACGCGCCCGATGCTCAGGCAGAAAGAGGGGGTCATTATTAATATGGCTTCTATTATAGGAATTATGGGTAACGCCGGGCAGTCAAATTATTCAGCTTCAAAGGCCGGATTAATAGGTTTGACAAAGTCCGTTGCCAAAGAGCTGGGCTCAAAAGGAATAAGGGTTAACGCTATAGCTCCGGGATACATTATTACTAAAATGACAGAACGTCTGCCTGAAGAAGTTAAGGAAGCAATGCTAAAGATGATACCCCTTAGAAGGTTTGGGGAAGCAGCGGATATAGCGGATTTGGCGCTTTTTTTATCATCACCCCAGTCTAAATATATCACAGGACAGGTAATTCAGGTGGACGGCGGGATGTTGATGTAGGGGATAAAGGAAGTTCCGTCTTTGCGACTCTCGGCGGAATTAATTCGGGTTTATCCCGAAACTTCGGGATGCCTTCATTAAAAGGAGAAAAAAATGTCGACAGAGGAAAAGATTAAATCGATAATTGCTGAGCAGTTGGGTGTTAAAAAGGAAGAGATAGCGCCCACGTCATCATTCATTGATGATCTGGGAGCGGACTCTCTGGATACGGTAGAGTTAGTGATGGCTTTAGAGGATGAGTTTGGAATAGAAATTCCGGATGAAGAAGCGGAAAAAATGACTACCGTGAATTTGGCTATAAAATATATAGAAAACGCGAAGAAGTAACCGGCCCGCCGGATACTTAAGTCTAAGGATATAATTATGGGTAATCGTGTAGTTATTACCGGTGTAGGTGTAATTTCGCCTATCGGGAATAGTAAACAGGAGTTTTGGCAGTCTCTTATAAACGGCTATAGCGGAATCGGCAGAATTACTAAATTTGATGTATCGCAATACGCGGCTCAAATAGCTGGTGAAGTAAAAGATTTCGATCCCTCCGGATTAATAAATTCCAAAGAACTAAGGAAAATGGATGGCTTTGTTCAATACGCGGTGGTTGCTGCCAAAGAGGCTATTGAGGACGCGGGAATTGACTTTGATAAAATTGAGCCGGAACGTATCGGCTGTGTGATGGGTTCCGGTATAGGCGGACTTATGACTATAGAAAAACAGCATACAATTCTGCTTGAAAGGGGCCCAAAAAGGATTTCTCCTTTTTTAATACCCATGCTTATTGTCAATATGGCGCCGGGACAGATAGCTATTAACTACAATCTGAAAGGGCCAAACTTCGCGGTGGTTACGGCTTGCGCTTCAAGCAATCACGCTATCGGAGAGTCCTTTAGGTTAATCCAGTCGGGTAGGGCGGATATTATGCTGGCCGGCGGCACAGAAAACTGCATCTGTCCTCTGGGAGTTGGGGGCTTTTGCGCGGCTAAGGCGCTTTCCACGCGAAATGATGATCCCCAGCATGCCAGCCGTCCTTTTGATAGAGAAAGAGATGGTTTTGTAATGGCTGAAGGAGCCGGTATCCTTACTTTGGAGTCTCTTGATTCCGCAAAAAAAAGAGGAGCTTCCATTGTTGCCGAGTTAGTTGGTTATGGAGCTACTTGTGACGCTTATCATATGACCGCGCCGGACCCTGAAGCCAAAGGAGCTATCGCTTCAATGGAGACAGCCCTAACCGATGCCGGTATAAACTATGACGAGGTTGATTATATCAATGCGCACGGAACCTCTACCAGTCTAAACGACAAAGTGGAAACTATGGCCATCAAAGCCGTTTTTAAAGATTCATCGCGAAAATTAGCCGTAAGTTCAATTAAATCTATGACAGGTCATATGCTGGGCGCTGCCGGCGCCGTAGAAGCTATTGCCACCGCGATTTCCTTAAAAGAGGGTGTTATACTCCCTACCATTAATTATCAATATCCGGACCCTGACTGCGACCTTGATTATGTTCCAAATAAAGCTCGAAAAAAAGATATAAACATTGCCATATCAAACGGCCTGGGTTTTGGCGGCCATAACGCGACCATAGCCTTAAAAAAGTTTAGTTAGCCTTAACTAATTAGCGGGAGCTGTGTACTATGGATTACTTATTAACTGAGGAACAAATAATGATGCGGGATCTGTCCCGCAAAATAGCCGAAGAAAAGATTCGCCCCGTGGCCGCTGAGCTCGATGAAAAAAGTGAGTTTCCTTATGAGATAATGAAAACGCTGGCCGACAGCGACCTTTTCGGCGTTTATCTTCCTGAGGAGTTTGGAGGATTTGGGGGCGGTGTTTTTGAGTTATGCCTGGTTACCGAAGAGCTCTCAAAGGCCTGCGGCGGTATTTCCGTTTGCTACGCGGCCAGCGCGCTGGGAACATACCCAATTTTATTATTTGGCAATGATGAGCAAAAAAAGAGGTTTTTACCGGACTTAGCCGCCGGTAAAAAATTGGCCGCTTTTGCTGTCACCGAACCGGGAGCGGGCAGTGACGCTTCCGCTATCAGCGCTACGGCGAAAAAAGATGGAGACCACTATATATTAAACGGAACAAAACACTTTATTACTAACGGTGAAGTTGCTGATGTATATGTGATTATCGCTATGACTAATAAAGCGAAGGGGGCGAGGGGGGCCAGCGCTTTTATAGTTGAAAAGGGCACAGAGGGTTTTTCATTTGGAAAAAAAGAAGACAAATTAGGTATCAGGGCCAGCGTTACTTCAGAGTTAATTTTTAATGAATGCCGGGTGCCCGCTGAAAACCTATTAAACAGGGAAGGAATGGGCTTTATTATAACAATGAAGACCTTCGATGTTTCACGTCCGGGTGTTGCCGCCCAGGCTTTAGGTATTGCCCAGGGCGCGTTGGATTTAACTGTAAATTATGCTTGTGAGAGAAAACAGTTTGGCAAGTTTATTGGCGGTTTTCAGGGTATACAATTTATGCTGGCCGATATGACTACGCAAATTGAAGCCGCCCGCGCGCTCATCTATTCGACAGCAAGAATGATTGATGCCGGCAAAGCCAATACTTCCCGTCCGTCAGCTATGTCTAAAATGTATGCCTCCGACGTGGCAATGAAGGTTACTATTGACTGTATCCAGATTTACGGCGGTTACGGTTATATGAAGGATTATCCTATAGAAAAGTATATGCGTGACGCCAAGATAACTCAAATTTACGAAGGCACCAATCAAATACAACGAAATATTATCGCTTCCAGCCTGATTAAAGAGTCCCGAAAAAAATAATATCGAGCTTGAGTAAAATTATTACCTTAAAGAGTACTTATGGAAGATAAAAAAATCTTAAATATTATAGTTTGCGTAAAACAAGTTCCGGATACAACAGACGTAAAAATAGACCCCGAAACAAACACTCTTATACGTGAGGGAGTTGAGTCAATTATGAACCCCTTTGACAGATACGCCGTAGAAGAGGGGGTACGCCTGAAAGAAAAATACGGCGGCAGGGTTACGGTATTAAGTATGGGGCCTCCTCAGGCGGAAAACGTCTTAAGAGAGGCTATATCAATGGGAGCCGATGAAGGTATCTTGTTGTCGGACAGGGCCTTTGCCGGCAGTGATACATGGGCCACCAGTTATACTATAGCTAAAGCTATAGAAACAATTAAAGGTTATAATCTGATAATCTGCGGCAAACAGGCGGCTGACGGAGACACGGCGCAGGTAGGGCCGGGTATCTCAATCCACTTGGATATACCTCAGGTTACCTACGTTAAAAAAATTAGCGCCCTGGAAAATAACAAGATAACTGTTGAAAGGTTGATTGAGGAAGGCTACGAAGTAATCGAAGTAAGCCTGCCATGTCTGTTAACTGTCGTAAAAGAAATAAACGAGCCGAGGATACCTTCATTAAGAGGAATGATGAAGGCGAAAAAGGCGGAAATAAAAGTTTTAACAGCCAATGAGCTGGATGTTAAGCCGGAGTATCTGGGGCTTGATGGTTCTCCGACACAGGTGATGAAGATTTTTTCTCCGCCCCAAAAGGAAGAGGGACTGATTATTGAGGGTGAGATACCTGATATCGCGGAAAAGTTAGCTCAAGTTATAAAGGAGCAAAATTGAAGGTTTTAAAGAAAATTACCATATTAAAAGATAAATGCGTTGGCTGCGGCCTCTGCGTAAATAGCTGCGCTTTTAACGCCATTTCTATGAAATCATCAAAGGCGGTTATTGATTACGACAAGTGCACCTTGTGTACCGCCTGCGTCGATGCCTGCAAATTTAATGCCATAGAGATAGAAAAAAAAGCTGGCTTCTCTTCGGCAATAGGCCTGAATGAAGCCGAGGGTGTTTGGGTTGTAGCCGAGCAAAAAAGTAATAAACTCCAACCGGTTTCTTTTGAATTACTTTATAAGGCGCGCCAACTGGCTGATGAACTGGGAACTAAAGTAACCGCCGTTTTATTAGGCAGTAACGTAAAAGACGAAGCTCAGTGTTTAATATGGCGCGGGGCTGATCAGGTTATCATTGTTGAGAACGCGGAGTTTACGCATTATCAGAGCGAACCCTATTCTGTAGTTATCGAAGAACTTGCTAAAAAGTACAAGCCGGAGATAATCTTAGCCGGAGCAACAACAATCGGCCGTTCTCTAATTCCCCGCCTGGCGATAAAATTAAATACAGGTTTAACGGCCGACTGCACAGGTCTCGAGATAGACAAGAAAAGCGGATTGCTTTTGCAAACACGGCCGGCCTTTGGCGGCAACATAATGGCCACTATTATCTGTAAAAACCACCGTCCTCAAATGGCCACTGTCCGCCATAAGGTGTTTCAGGAGGCGGGCGAGGATCACACAAAAAAAGGTGTAATTATTGAAGAAAATATCGACACCGCTTTATTTAATTCCCCGCGGAGTATATTAAAAGATATAGTTGAAGAAATAGAGGAAACGATAAATATTACCGAAGCTGATATTATTGTAGCCGGCGGAAGAGGCGTAGGTTCAGAAGAAAACTTCAAAATAATTGAAGAACTGGCCAAGGTCCTTAACGCGGCTATAGGCGCGTCGCGTTCCGTTGTTGATGAAGGCTGGATTCCATACTCCCATCAGGTCGGACAAACGGGTCGCACGGTTTGTCCTAAAATTTACATTGCCTGCGGCATCTCCGGCCAAATCCAGCATTTAGTAGGTATGCAGTCTTCAAAAGTAATTATTGCCATAAATAAAGACCCTCATGCCCCCATATTTAATGTTGCCAATTATAGAGTTGTAGGTGATCTTTTTCAGGTTATTCCCGCCTTGACGAAAAAGTTAAAAAATTCCCAAACCACAACATATAGCTCCTAAGACCACAATATGCAGTACCTGTATTAATGATGAAAAAAATAAAAATTCACATAACTGTTTGTAGCCTTGACAGATATGAAAGATTGTGCTATATTCTGTTATATATGGGGGATTATATAGTTTTAAACCGTTTTTTTAACGGAGGAAGTGTATCTTTATGAGACTGAAAAAATTAGAACTTTTTGGTTTTAAATCTTTTGCCGAGAAGACCAGGATAGACTTTGAACCGGGCGTTACCGCCATCGTCGGGCCTAATGGCTGCGGCAAATCAAATGTAGCCGATTCTATAAAGTGGGTACTGGGCGAACAAAGGCCAACAGCACTGCGCGGAACCTCTATGGAAGATGTTATTTTCAATGGCACTAACACCCGGGAACCAATAAACATAGCTGAGGTTTCTTTAACATTCTCTAATGAAAGTAAAGCTCTGCCTATAGATTACGATGAAGTAACCATAACCCGGAGAGTTCATAGATCAGGCGAAAGCGAATACCTGTTAAATAAAACCAGAGTAAGGTTAAAAGATATACAGGAACTGTTTCACGGAACCGGTGTCGGGACGGTATCGTACTCTCTCATTGAACAGGGCAAGATAGACCTGATACTAAGTACCCGTCCGGAAGATAGAAGGCATATCTTTGAAGAGGCGGCCGGAATTACCAGATTCAAATCAAAAAAGGCGGAAGCCCTGAGAAAATTGGAGCATACCGTCACTAATTTACAGCGTTTAAATGACGTTATGCTTGAAGTATCGCGTCAAATAAAATCAATAGAGCGGCAGGCGCGCAAGGCGGAAAGATATAAAGAAAGATTTGAACAGCTTAAGAGCCTTGATGTAAAAAATTCTTACCGCGGGTATCTCCTGCTTAAAAATGAAAACAACACTTCGGTTTCCGAAAAGGACACCCTTAAAGAAAAACAAATCTCTTTCGTTAATAGTATTAACGACATAGACAAAAAAGTTAACTTTCAGAGAAACCGTCTTCAGGAAATAGAAGAGAAGCTGTCTGTCTTTAAAACAAATATGATAAGTACAGCGAGTGAGATTGAAAAAAACAGTTCAAGGCTCGATATGGACGTGGAAAGGATTAAAGAACTCGATGACAGAATAACATATGTATCAGAACAAAAAAAATCCAACGAGGAAAAGATCGGTAAATTAAAAAGCCAGATAAAGGATGCCAGAGAAGAATTAGAGCAAATAGAAGCAGGCACTACGGAAAAAAACGAAAATCTACGCAAAAAGGAAGAGTTGTTAAGCAGTCTCAACGCGGAAATAGAAGAGTCCTGCCGTATGGTAACTCAGGATGAGTCTGAGATAGTGGAGATCGCTTCAAATGAGACCAGAATAAGTAATGAACTTACACAAATTAAAGCTAATTTGCAGAATATTAGTGCCCGCCTAAGGAGACTTAATCTGGAGAAGGAGGAGGCTGAGACAGAAAACAAGCAAGCTGTCGAGAAATATGATGAGCTAGAGTCTAAAAAGAATACAATAGCAGCCGGCTTACTCAACCTGAAAAAGGAAGAGAAGCAGCTGCTTGAGGTGACCAATAAAGCAAAAGATACACTTAGCTCTCTCCAGGCCAAAAGTGTTGATGTGAATCACCGATTAACATCCTTAAAATCCAAACTTAATTTTCTTAAAGACCTGAAGGAGCGCTTTGAAGGTTACACGCAATCTGTCAAAACGCTTTTAATTTATGCTAAAGAAAACCGGCTTCCTTTTGACGGCCTGCGCGATTCGATAGCCAATTTAATACGAGTCAAAGAAGAATATGAAGTCCCGGTGGAAATAGCTCTGGGGGTAAACGTGCAAAGCATCGTGATTAAGACCAGCCAGCAAGCTGAAGAAGCCATAGAATTTTTAAGAACCAACAATTTGGGCTGGGTTAACTTTCTACCGCTTGAAAACTTTACAATTTCAGCTTCCGGACCTGATCCGGAAATATCCGCTAAAACACTGGGTTCACTTGTTAATTTTATTGAGGTAGCCGATGAATACAAAAAGAGCTTATTGTTTCTGCTGGCAGACGCTTATCTGGTAAAGGATATTACCATGGCTAAAGAAGTCCTCAAGGAACTGCCTGCTGACTCAACTCTGCGCATGATAACTCGAAATGGAGAGATACTTACCAAGAGACGGCTGGCTGGCGGAAGTTACCGCATAAAGGAAGAGATGAGCCTCATAGGAAGGGAAGCTAAAATAAATAAACTCCAACTCAGATGCGCGGAACTTGAGAAAGAATCAGCTGTTTTCAAAGAAACAATGCTGGCTAAGGAAAAGGAGTTAGCATTCCTCGCTGAAAAAGAAAGAAACCTTCAGGAGTCAATTCATCAGCAGGATATCAGGAGAGCCAACATTGAGTCAGAACTCAATTCAGTTACAGAAGACCTAAAGAAATATGAAGATGAAATTACCTTAGTGATTTCAGAACTTGAAGAAACTCAAGCTGAAAAGGATAGCTTGATTAATAAACAGCAAAAGGACGAAAGTATCGCGATTGAGGTACATCAAAAAAATACAGAACTGCAGAATGTTATTTTAGAAAATCAGCGTCTGATTGAAGAGAAAAAATGCCTGGCGCAGGAAACTCAGATAAAGATAGCTCAAATAAATACTGAACTATCATCCATTGACAAACTATACGCTAATCAGGCGGATACCTGCGGTGTACTGGAAAAATCAATCGAAGAGTCTGAGGCG
>DAOVNW010000058.1 GCA_030630095.1 Candidatus Omnitrophota bacterium | reverse complement strand
TTCAGAATATGAATATTATGAATGGCTTTAATGAAACCGAAGGGTTGATATAGATGAAATTTGTTTCAGGCGGTGTAACTTTACCTGTTGGTTTTAAGGCGGCGGGAATTCATTGCGGAATAAAAAAAAGAAAGCTTGACCTTGGGATTTTGTGTTCAGACTATCCGGCGGAATCAGCCGGTGTCTTTACGACCAATAAGTTAAAAGCTCCTCATATCGAGCTTGATAAAGAACATATAAAAAAAGGCAAGGTCAGGGCGCTTCTGGCAAATAGCGGAAATGCCAACTGCTACAACGGCAAAAGAGGCCTGGATGACGCGAAGGCCTTGATTCAAAAGGCGTCTACCCTATTAAAGGTTAATAAGGGGGAAGTTCTTATTGCCTCAACGGGGGTTATTGCCAAGCCGTTACCTGTTTCTTTAATGGTAGGCAGGATACCCCAGCTTATAGATAAACTGGGTGAGGATAAAGAAGACGGTTTTGCTCAGGCTATTTTGACAACCGATAAGAAGGTTAAGCAGGCGGCGATTGAATTTAAGATAGGCTCAAAGGTTGTCAGGCTGGCGGGCTGTATTAAAGGTTCAGGGATGATACAGCCGCATATGGCAACGACCCTTTGTTTTTTGACAACCGACGTTGAGATAAGTAAAGGCGCCCTTAATAAAGCTTTGAGATTGGCTGTTGATGAATCTCTCAATCTTGTAACCGTTGACGGAGATATGAGCCCCAATGACAGTGTTATAATTTTGGCTAACGGCCTGGCAAAAAATAAGGCTATTGATTTAAATACGGCGTCTTTCGATACTTTTACTAAGGCGCTGACCCTTATTTTGATGAAGTTGACAAAGATGCTTATTGAAGATGCTGAAGGTTCGACTAAGGTTATTACTATAGAAGTTAAGGGCGCCAAAAACAGGCAGGAAGCGAGGAAGGCGGGTTTTGCCATTGCCAATTCTAATCTTGTTAAAACCGCTTTTTACGGCCAGGACCCGAACTGGGGCAGAATGCTTTCCGCTGTAGGCTCGTCAGGTGTCTCTATGAAGCCGGAAAAGGTTGAGTTGTCATTTGGAGGGATAAAGGTTTTTAAAAATTTTGAGCCGCAGAAGGTTGATAAAAGAAAACTGGAAGATATTTTCAGGAAGCCGGAAATTTTAGTTACGGTGGACTTAAAGGCGGGCAGTGAGAGCGCGGCCGTTCTTACCTGCGACTTGACAAAAGACTATATTAGTATAAACGCTCATTACAGGACATAATTATTATGGAAGGTATAATTAAAAAAGCTGACGTATTGATTGAGGCTCTGCCGTACATTCAACGCTTTAATAAAAAAATTATCGTTATAAAATATGGCGGCGCGGCTATGGAAAACAATGAGATGAGAATGAGCACCCTTGAGGACATAGTTTTTATGCATTTTGTGGGAATGAAACCTGTTCTAGTTCACGGAGGAGGCCCTTTTATCAACGAAAAGATGCAAGAGGCGGGTAAAAAACCTGAATTTATCGACGGGCACAGGGTGACAGATGAGCATACCGTCCAGATCGTGGAAGAGACCTTGTCCGAACTGAATAAAAAGATTGCCAGAGAGATCAGGCAATTGGGCGCTTTGACCGAGAGCCTGGGAGGCAGGGTTGATAACCTGCTAAAGGTGAAGGAGCAGACTGCCGCTCAGAAAAAAAAGTTTGGTTATGTGGGTGAAATTGAGAGCGTCAATCCCCAGGCCATTAAAAAAACGCTTAATGCGGGAAAAATTCCCGTGATATACCCCGCGGCCTTAGATGATAAAAAAGAGGCATATAATGTTAATGCTGATTTAGCCGGCGCTGAAATAGCGGTGGCGCTCAAGGCTAAGAAGTTTGTCCTATTGACAAATACTCAGGGAATAATGATGAATCAGGATGACGAGGAGTCTTTGGTATCGACGCTGAGGGTGAAAGAGGTAAAGGATCTGATAAAAAGAGGTGTAATCAAAGGCGGAATGCTGCCCAAGGTCAAGGCATGCGTAGAGGCCCTGAAGGGGGGAGTGGATAAGACTCACATAATTGACGGCAGAATTCCTCATTCCCTGCTGTTGGAAGTATTTACCGATAAAGGAATCGGGACAGAAATAGTTAAGGTTAAGTAGAGAAAATAATATGGCAAAAAATAATGTAGTAGAACAATACAGCAAATACGTAATGGCTACTTATACAAAAACTCCGCTGGTAATTGTTAAGGGGAAGGGTAAGTATGTCTGGGATGATAAAGGCAAGAAGTATCTTGACTTTTTTCCGGGGTGGGCGGTCAGCGGTTTAGGCCACTGTCATCCGCGGGTTGTAAAAGGAATTAAAGAGCAGGTAGAGAAAATCATCCACGTCTCTAATAACTATTACAATGTTTTGCAGGGAGAGTTGGCTGAGGAGATAATTAAAAATTCATTTCCCGGTAAGGTATTTTTTTGCAATTCGGGAGCGGAGGCGGTTGAGTCGGCTATAAAACTGGCCAGAAAATACGGCGGCCCCAAAAGATATGAGATAATAGGCATGGACAACTCCTTTCACGGCAGGACGCTGGCGGCCATTACCTTGACGGGACAAAAGAAGTACCAGAAAGGCTTTGAGCCTCTGCCCGCGGGATTTAAGCATGTGCCCTTTAATGATTACGCGGCCCTGGAAAAAGCGATAACCAAGAAGACAGCGGCGATAGTTATTGAGCCCATACAGGGGGAAGGCGGAATTAACGTAGCCGGCAAGGCCTACCTGAAAAAGGTGAGGAAACTGTGTGACAAGGAAGATATCCTGTTGATATTTGATGAAATTCAGACTGGATTGGGCAGGACGGGAAAGATGTTCTGCTATCAGCACTACGGCATTACGCCTGACGCGATGACCTTAGCTAAAACTTTAGGCGGAGGGCTTCCTATTGGCGCACTGGTAGCCGACTCTAAGGTGTCAGAGGTTTTAACCCCGGGGACACACGCGAGCACCTTTGGCGGCAGTCCGGTGGTTTGCGCGGGTTCTCTGGCAGTATTTGAGGCGATAAAAAAGGACAAACTGCTTAAAAATGTGAATTCGGTAAGCAAATACCTATTCAAGAAAATAGGGCAGTTAAAAGTTAAATACCCTGATATAATAAAAGGAGTAAAGGGCAAAGGCCTGATGATAGGCGTTGTCTTAAAATGTCCAGGGGCTGAAATTGCCTCCCAGGCATTTAAAAAGGGCCTGCTTATTAACTGTACTCAAACTAATATAATCAGGCTACTGCCTCCCTTAACTATAAATAAAAAGGATGTGGACAAAGCTGTAAATATTTTGGATAAACTTTTAAGGACGAGATAATAGATGAAGCACAAAGATTTTATTTCCATAGAAGAGCTTTCAGTAGAGGAGATTAATCAGATTCTGGATTTAAGCGCCAGGCTCAAGGCAAATAAAGCCAGGGGTGTTAATCTTAAAGGCAAGACGCTGGGGCTGGTATTTCAGAAACCCTCCAATAGGACGCGGGTTTCTTTTTGGGTGGGAATGAATCAGCTAAAAGGACACTGTATCTATCTTTCTCCTCAGGAGCTGCAGCTTGGAGAAAGAGAGTGCGTTAAGGACGTGAGCAGGGTTTTATCAAGGTATCTTGATGTTATCGCGGCAAGGACGTTTTCGCATAAAATGCTGGTGGAGCTTGCCAAATACTCTTCGGTGCCGGTAATAAATGCCCTGACAGACCTTTTGCATCCCTGTCAGGCGTTGAGTGATATATTAACGATTAAAGAGATAAAAAAGAGCTTTAAGGGTATTAAACTTGCATATGTCGGAGATGGCAATAACGTCTTGCACTCCCTGTTATACGCGGCGGCGAAGGTGGGGCTGGACATTTCTTATGGCGTGCCTAAGGGATATGAGCCCGACGAGGAGATTTTAAGGAAGGCAAAAGCTATAGCAAAAAAAACAAGGTCTAAAATTAAAAAGACCAACGATGCTAAAAAAGCGGTAGAAGGAGCTGATTTTGTCTATACAGATGTCTGGACCAGTATGCATCAGGAGAAAGCGGCCGCTAAAAGAAAGAAGGCCTTTAAAAGTTTTCAGATAAACACAAAACTTCTGTCCTCCGCCAAAAGAAGCTGTCTGGTGATGCACTGTCTGCCGGCAAAAAGAGGATTGGAGATAACGGATGAGATTATGGACGGGCCTCAGTCTATTGTTTATGACCAGGCGGAAAACAGGCTCTATGTAGAGCAGGCAATATTGTATTTACTATTAAAGGATGACAAAAAATGAGGATAGCGAAAATATTTATTTTAGTCCTTGCCGTTTTTTCCTTCGCGCAGGCCGCGCGGGGAGACATCGTTTATCTGAAGAACGGCGCTCAATATCAGGGTGAGGTTATTAGAGAGACTCCCGATGAGGTGACGATAAGGCTTAAAATAGGAGTCCTGACAATCAGCAGAAAGGACGTTGAGTCTGTCAAAAGAGAGATAAAGAAGGTAGAGCCTGAAGAGGAGATAAAGGTCTTAACTAAAGGTGAGCTTATCCTTGAGGAACTAAAGAAGGCGTCAGAAGATATCGTTAGTTATAAATGCAACATGAGGGTTGAGCTTTATGATAAGTCCATCATAAAAGGCAGTTTGCTTTTTATGAGGCCGGATAATATGAAGGCTAACTACAGTGTCTGGACTGATAGTGAGGAAATGGGCAGGCTTAGTGTAATCGCCCTCTCGGACGGCAAGGTCTTCTGGATGTATTATCCGCAGTTAAACGTTGCCTACAGGCAGGACACTTTTAAGCCCAACGCCTTTGTACCCGGAGGCGATGAGTTACTGCCCTCTGCTCTAATAGAGAAACTGATTGAAAATGGCTGGCGGGTTTTGGAAGAGGATATAATAGGCGGGGATAAGGTGTACTGTATTGAAGGCGCCGGAGGTGAATTTGGCGGCGGATTCGGTGATGTAGGCCAAAAGATGACGGTGGCTAAGTGCAGATTATGGCTTAGGGAAGCGGACGGTTTTTTAGTGAAGAGTGTCGGCTATTCGGAGGAAGGCGATTTACTCTTTATAACCAAAAATATGGATATAGAGACTAATATAAATGTTGAAAAGGCTGAGTTTAACTTCCAGCTTCCTGAAAACGTGCAGGTAATTGATTCCGCGTTTTTAAAAGATATGGAAAAGTTATTTGATGAAGAAAATTAAAGGAAATAGATTATTATGAAAAAAGTTGTTCTTGCTTATTCAGGCGGATTAGATACTTCTATAGCGGTAGGCTGGCTTAAGGATAGAGGCTTTGAAGTTATTGCCTATTTGGGTGACGTTGGGCAGAAAATTGACAGAGCTAAAATAATCCCCAAGGCCAAGAAGTCCGGTGTCAGCAAGATTATTATTGAAGACCTTAAAAAGGAGTTTGTCGACTCTTATATTAAGCCGGCTATTAAGGCAAATGCCGTCTATGAAGAAAAATACTTTCTGGCAACAGCCCTTTCAAGGCCGCTTATAGCCAAGAGGCAGGTTGAGACGGCCAAGAAGGAAGAAGCCGGTTATCTGGCTCACGGATGTACCGGTAAAGGCAATGACCAGGTAAGATTTGAGATGACCTTTGCCTCATTGGCACCCGGGCTAAAAATTGTGGCGCCGGCAAGGGAGTGGGACTTTGTTTCGAGAGAAGAGCAGGTTGACTTCGCGGTGAAGCATAAAATACCGGTTGACGTTAGCAAAAAAAGCCCCTATTCAATAGATGAGAACCTCTGGGGCGTAAGTATTGAATGCGGTGTTCTTGAAGACCCCGAAAAGGTCTTGCCGAAAGACGCGTACCTCCTGACTAAAAGTCCCGAACAGGCGCCTTCAAAGCCGAAACTCTTAAGTATTGCCTTTGAAAAGGGTATTCCGGTCGGGCTTGACGGGAAAAAGATGAACTTAATCGCGCTGATTAACAATTTGAATACCATTGGCGGCGCCTGCGGAGTAGGTAGAAGTGATTTAATCGAAAACAGGACTGTGGGTATTAAGTCAAGGGAGGTATATGAAGCGCCTGCCGCCGCTATTTTAACCTTTGCTCATAGAGAACTTGAGGCAATGACGCTTGATAAAGAAACCGCCCACTTTAAAAAGATAATCGAACAAAAGTATGGCCAGCTTATTTATAACGGTTGTTGGTTTACTCCCTTAAAGGCTTCTCTGGATGCTTTTATTAATGAAACGCAAAAGACGGTTTCAGGAGAGATAAAATTAAAATTATACAAAGGCAATATTATTATCTGTGGGAGAAAGTCCAGACTTTCCTTGTATTCAAAGGAGCTTGCCACCTATTCACAAGAGGACATTTTTGACAGAACGGCGGCCAGCGGGTTTATTAAACTCTTAAGCCTGCCTTATAAATTAACAGGAAAGAGAAGAAAATAATTCAGGATAAAAACCAGGATTAAGGATTAAGACGCTCGTTTCACTCGCTCTAAGGATTAAGTTTTAGGAGAAAAAAATGGCTAAGAAGTTGTGGGGTGGTAGGTTTAAGAAAAAGACAGACCCTTTAGTAGAAGAGTTTA
>DAOVNW010000193.1 GCA_030630095.1 Candidatus Omnitrophota bacterium | reverse complement strand
TTTGGCTATCCGAAAGATGAGGATATATTAAAGGCCTTTTATGAAGTAAGCACTCTCAGGAAGATTAATAGAGAGTCTTTAAAAAGCGTTAAAGAAAAATTTTTGGCAGCCGATGTTAAAGTTAAAAAGAGCGATGAAATTGTTGCTGTGAAATGGGAGAAGATAACCCAGGAAGTAATAGATGAAATACTTAAAAAGGACGTAAGCAGTATAGACATTCTAAATACCAATACAGGCGAGATAATTAACACTCTTAAAAAAGATAAAGCGCATTCAAAAGATGAGGCGCTGATAGAAATTTACAGAAGATTAAGGCCCGGCGACCCTCCTGTAAAAGAAGCTGCCGCTAACTTGATAGACAGACTATTTTTTGACGCTAAAAGATATGATCTTGGAAAGGTCGGCAGGTTTATATTAAACCGGAAATTGAACATGAATCTGTCTTTAGACAACCGAATGCTGACTTTAGATACAATTATGACAGCTATAAAATACCTTATAGACCTGAAGAATGGAGATGGCCAAGTTGATGATATTGACCATTTAGGCAATAGGCGCGTCAGAACAGTAGCTGAGCTTTTGCAGAATCAATTTAGAGTGGGGCTGGCGCGTGTTGAAAGGTCAGCCAGGGAGAGAATGAATATTTATGAAAAAGAAACTATGATGCCGCATCATTTGGTTAATTCTAAGCTTGTTTCAAGCGTCATTAAAGACTTCTTTGGCAGAAGCCAGCTTTCCCAGTTTATGGATCAGACCAATCCTGTCGCGGAGTTAACTCACAAAAGGCGGCTTAGCGCTTTGGGGCCGGGAGGGCTATCGCGTGAAAGGGCGGGATTTGAGGTAAGAGACATACATTACTCTCATTACGGAAGAGTCTGCCCCATTGAAACTCCCGAAGGTCCCAATATAGGATTGATATGTTCTTTAAGCTGTTACGCGAGGGTAAATAGTTTTGGTTTTTTGGAAACTCCGTATAAAAAAGTGGGAAAGGGCACTGTTACTAATAAAGTTGAATACTTATCGGCGGACATAGAAGATAAATATGTTATTGCTCAAGCCAATGCCAGGGTAGACGGAAAGGGAAGATTTATTGATAAGAAGGTATTTTGCCGCTATAAAGACGATTTTATTGAAGCTCCGGCAAAAGAGGTTGAATACATTGATGTATCACCGCGCCAGTTGGTCAGTGTGGCCACCAGTTTAATACCTTTTCTTGAACACGACGACGCTAATAGAGCCCTTATGGGTTCTAATATGCAAAGGCAGGCCGTTCCGCTTTTAAATACAGAAGCTCCTCTGGTGGGGACTGGGATGGAAGGCAGGGTAGCCAGAGATTCAGGCGCCGTAGTTTTATGTGAGAAAGACGGCATTGTAAAGTACGTTCAGGCGGACAAGATAGTTGTTGGGGATAAAGAATACCCTCTTAAGAAGTTCGAGAGAAGCAACGCTTCAACCTGTATTAATCAAAGGCCGTTAGTAAAGGTTGGCCAGAGAGTCAGGGAAGGAGAAGCTATATCTGATGGCGCGGCCACGAAAAATGGGGAACTGGCCCTGGGGAGAAATGTTCTGGTAGCCTTTATGCCCTGGCGCGGCTATAACTTTGAAGACGCGATTTTAGTTAGTGAAAAGCTGTCTAAGGACGGGATTTATACTTCAATCCATATAGAAGAGTTTGAAATTGAGGCCAGAGATACGCGTTTGGGGCCGGAAGAGATAACCTGTGATATTCCTAATGTGGGGGAAGAGGCGCTTAAGGATTTGACGGAGGATGGGATTGTGCGTGTCGGAGCGGAGGTAAGCCCCGGAGATATACTGGTGGGCAAGGTTACTCCTAAAAGCGAAACGGAATTATCTCCGGAGGAGAAACTTCTTAGGGCCATTTTCGGAGAAAAAGCCGGTGATGTCAGAGATGCCTCTCTAAAGGTTCCTCCGGGAGTTGACGGTATAGTGGTTGATGTTAAAGAATTTTCCAGAAAAGCGGTCAAAGCCAAAACTAAAGAGGAAAGAAAAGTTGAGCAGGAGAAAATTCAGGAGATAGAGGATTTCGACTCTTTAGAAAGAATTAAGTTTCAGAAACAAAGAATTAAAAAACTGGGGAAAATATTAGCAGGACAGCATTTGAGCGCTGATTTAATTGACAGAAAAAGCAAGAAAGCGCTTATTCGTCAAAATAGAAAGATTACAGAGAAAAATATTGAATCTCTCTGGGATATAAAGATAAGCGGTCTCAAAGTATTGAATAATAAAGAAACGGAAGAGGAAGTCAGGAAATTAGAGAGAATTTATGATGATCAGCTTCAGGAGCTTAAGTATGAATACGAGAGAAGAATTGATAAAATAAAAAAGGGCGATGAACTGCCGCCCGGTGTTATAAAGAAAATTAAAGTGTACGTAGCCAGCAGAAGAAAGTTATCCGTGGGAGATAAAATGGCGGGCAGGCACGGCAACAAAGGTGTTATAGCTAAAATTTTGCCGGAAGAGGATATGCCCTTCCTGCCTGACGGGACACCGGTTGAAATAGTATTAAATCCTCTGGGGGTTCCTTCGCGAATGAACG
>DAOVNW010000011.1 GCA_030630095.1 Candidatus Omnitrophota bacterium | reverse complement strand
AGTTACCTTTTTTCCAACTGCAAAGCCAGCTGCCATTTCTCCTACTAAACAAGGGGTATTAGGCATTACCCTAACTATCTTTTTGTTTTTTAGTTCAGCTTTTATCCGTTTAGTATTTATGTCCACTATGCGGGCCTTGGTATGCGAAGAATCCGTAACTATACCAACCTGCCCTCCGGTCAGAGATACAGCCTCCCTGCCGAGCTTATGTATAGCCATTGCTAAAAGCGCCACCGATACCTGCTCGCCGGTGGAAATCAGCATATCCATCTCTCTTTCACTGGGAGTGGCGGTTATCTGATAAGCAAGATTGATAAGTTCATCCGTCGTACCGCCCAGGGCTGAGACAACAACTACAATCCGGGTACCCTTTTTGTGAGTTTTAACGATTCGCCCGGCAATCTTTTTAATCCGCTCGACAGAGCCTACAGATGTGCCTCCGTATTTTTGGACTATAAGTTTAGGCATAATTTACTATTTCCTGTGTTTAAAAATTCACTCATTAACTTATGGCCTTCTTTAAAATTTAAAGAGCCGCTTTTGCTGGTATACTCGCTGTAACTTTGAACGCTGTCAGCCATAATACCTTCGCCGCACATAGCAAAACATACGGCATCAGCGGTGTGGGTTTTAATCTTTACGGGGGTCGGATGATCAGGCAAAACTAGTATTCTGGCATCCTCTTTTTTTTCCACATACCTTAAAAACCTGCTGACAACTTCCCTGTCAATATTTTCAATAGCCGTTATCTTTTCCCTCAAGTCGCCGCTGTGCCCCGCTTCATCAGGCGCCTCAATATGAACGAGGATAAAATCTTTATCTTCCAGCGAGCGCAGTCCATACTCAGCTTTTGCTTTATAGTCCGTATCATAATAGCCGGTTATATTGGGCACATCGATTATATCCAGGCCGGCCAGCCGGCCGATACCTTTTAGCAGGTCAACTGCCGAAATTACCGAACCCTTAACCTTATACCTGCTGTAAAATTTAGGCAAATCCGGTTTTTTGCCCTGTCCCCAGAGCCATATCATATTGGCGGGGTTTTCTCCTAAGTCCACCCTTACCTGATTTATCTCGTGCCGCATCAGAATATTATTTGACATCTTCATCAAGTCAATAAGAAACTGTCCCCCCTCACCGCTGGGCAAATATCCGGCAATGCTTTTCCCCGTAATATCATGAGGCGGCGTACAGCGGGCTGTAAACTCAGAATATTTAGGGGTTGGCTTAACGCGCATAATATGCCTGTAACTTGTCCCCGGGTAGAACCTGATAAATTTAGTAGCCAGTCTCTTGTTGAGGATTTCGATAAGTACTCCCGCCTCATCGGTCGAGATATGACCGGAGCTGTAGTCGCTCATTATATCGCCGGCTATGGTAACTAAATTACAGCGAAAAACGACCTCGTCCTTAGCCAGTTTAATGCCCAGATTAGCCGCCTCAAGCGGCCCTCTGCCCGTATAATACTGTCTGGGGTCATAACCAAAGATAGACAAGTTGGCTATGTCGCTTCCCGGAGGCATATTCTTGGGCACCATATTTGCCTGGCCAACAACGCCGTTTCTGGCGATAAAGTCCATATTGGGTGTTTTGGCTGCCTCCAGAGGAGTCTTTCCGTCTAACTCATCAATCGGATAATCGGCCATCCCATCTGCCACAATAACAATATATTTCATCTCTTTTTAATATCCCATTAATCTAAGGATGTTTTCTTTTTTTGCTTCAACCGCCTCCGGACTACTTACGCACTTAATTGCCCTTTCCGGGTCCTTTAGGCCATGGCCGGTCAGTATACAAACTATCTTCTTCCTTTTCCCTTTTAAGCCTTCCTCTTCAAAATAGCCCGCTTTGGATAATTTTATAAGCCCGGCTACAGAAGCCGCCGAGGCCGGCTCAACAAAAACTCCTATCTCGCCGGCAAGAATCTTATAGGCCTCGATGATTTCCTCATCGGTTACCTTATCTATCACGCCTCCCGACTCATCACGGGCCGCCTCTGCCTTTTTCCAGCTGGCAGGATTTCCGATTCTTATGGCGGTAGCAATTGTTTCCGGTCTTTCTATTATTCTCTTTTCCACAATCGGCGCCGCTCCGGCCGCCTGAAAACCCATCATCCTCGGTAAATTAACTATTTTTCCCGCCTCCTTATACTCTTTGTATCCCTTCCAGTAAGCGAGGATATTGTCGGCATTACCGACCGGAATAAAATGAAGGTCGGGCGCCTCTCTTAAATCATCACATATCTCAAAAGCTCCTGTCTTCTGGCCTTCAATCCTGAAAGGATTAAGTGAGTTCACCAGAACCACCGGATATTCATCGGTAATTTCCTTAACTAAACTAAGCGCCTTATCAAAGTTCCCCTTAATAGCTATCACACAGGCTCCATGAATGAGCGCCTGGGCCAGCTTACCCAAAGCTATGTTGCCCTCAGGTATAACCACAAAACTCTTCATCCCCGCTCTAACCGCGTAAGCGGAAGCAGAGGCGGAAGTGTTGCCGGTTGAGGCGCACATAACAGCCTCTATGCCGTCTTCTTTCGCTTTAGAGACAGCCATAGTCATACCCCTGTCTTTAAAAGAACCTGTCGGGTTCTGCCCCTCGTACTTGAGGAATATTTCGGCATCAATCTTAAACCTATCTTCCAGCGCTTTGGCCCTTATTAAAGCGGTATTCCCTTCACAGAGAGTGATAACCGGCGTTTTTTCACTTACCGGTAAATACTCTCTATATCTTTCTATCACGCCTTTTATACTCATAATTTAACATTCCTTCTCAATCTTAATTACCACCGACTTTGCCATTATAACCCTTTGCTTGTCTATTTCCTTTAAAGCCTTTTTCAGGCTTATCTCTTTAACCTGATGAGTAAGCATAACTATAGGCACAGCTCCAACTTTTTCTCTGGACTTCTGCATTACAGAGGCAATGCTAATCTCGTGCTTTGCCAAAATGCCGGAAATTTTAGCCAGAACACCCGGCCTGTCAACAGCCATAAAACGCACATAATAACAGGCTTCATTTTCATCAACTTTTTTTATGCGCCTTGCCTTTTCCTTGCGGCCGCTTAAAAAATTCCTCCGGCTCGCGCCGCCGCTTTTAATATCCGAGACAACATCGGCTATATCACTAACTACCGCGGAACTGGTGGAACTGCCTCCCGCTCCCTGCCCGTATAAAAATATATCTTTAGCCAAATCCGACTTGATATAAACAGCGTTATAGGCATTATTTACCTGGGACAACATATGCTGTGACGGCAGGAGAGTCGGTTCAACCCTTACTTCAATACAGTCTCCTGAGGCCTTGGCTACAGCCAGCAGTTTTATACAATAGCCCAGCTCTTTAGCGTACATCACGTCCCCGGACGAAATACTTGATATACCTTCAACATGAATATCTTCCAGCTTAATGTCCTGCCTAAAGGCCAAAGAAGATATAATAGCCAGCTTATGCGCCGAATCAAAGCCCTCAACATCAAGAGAATAATTTTTTTCGGCATAACCCTTACTCTGCGCCTCTTTGAGCGCCTCCTTAAATTCAACACCTTTAGAATACATATTGCTGAGTATGTAATTGGAGGTTCCGTTAATTATCCCCCACATACTCTGGACGCGATTACCCGCTAAACTCTCCTCTAAGACCTTGATCACCGGTACACCGGCTAAAACCGAGGCCTCAAAATACAGGCCTACGCCATTTTCTTCAGCAATTTTAAACAGTTCCTTTTTATAATCTGATAAAAGAGCTTTGTTGGCGGTGATAATGTGCTTTTTATTTTTAAGCGCCTTTATTATCATCTCCCTGGCCGGACGCACCCCTCCTATTAGCTCTATCACCACGTCAATTTCAGGGTCGTTTAATATCTCATCCGCCGTCTTTTTTATAACCTTCCTATTCAACCCAGAGCCCTCAAACACCCTCCGGTCTCTATCGCAAACGCTCTTTAGGTTAATCCCGCACTCAAGCCGCTCACTCAAAGATTTCCCATTTTTTTTAATAGCTCTAACAACCGCGCGGCCAATAGTTCCATACCCAATAAGCCCTATATTAATCTGATCCATTTGAAACTCCTACTTTTTTTAATTAGGGACACATCCTAATTTTTATGTCACTAAATACCTTACTTTTCATAAATATTTCTTGCTCTTACCTTTTATTGCTAAATTGGGATGTGTCCCTAATTAATGGTCGGGGCGGGGAGATTTGAACTCCCGACCTCTTGAACCCCATTCAAGCGCGCTAGCCAAGCTGCGCTACGCCCCGAAACAAAACTAAAAATGTAAAGCGAAAAACGTAAAACTACAACTAAAAATTCAAATCAAACATCAAAAAAACAAATATAAAAAATAAAATACAGCAAAAAACTAAAAGTTCAAAGTGAAAAATGCAAAATTATAATGCAAAACGCAAAATTTTAAAATAATTTTTATCTAATCATTTTTTAATTCTTTTTAGTTTTAAGCTATGGCTTTACATTTTTCGCTTTAAGCTTTACGTTTCCAAACTTTACACTTTACGTTTTTAAGTTTTACGTTTTCTTGTTTATATTTTTTATTTTTTTATTTTTAATTTTAAGCTATAATTTTACGTTTTTCGCTTTACGCTTTACGCTTATCAAATGTGCTCTCTCTTCCCTTCCCGCTTCATCAGGTCGTTTACCGCGCGGAGCGGATCTTTGTTTTTGTATAATACTCTATAAATCTCGGTGGTTATGGGGAGTTCTACGGAGTAATCTTCGCTTAGGTTATATACGCTCTTCGCGGTCTTTACTCCCTCTGCTACCATAGCCATCTTAGCTATAATATCTTTTAATTTTTTACCCTTGCCAATCTTTTCTCCCACCTGGCGGTTGCGGCTATGAGCGCTCATACAAGTGGTAACTAAATCACCCAGTCCGGCCAGTCCGCTGAAGGTTTCTCTTTTGGCGCCCATTGCCACGCCTAAGCGTGCCATCTCTACCAATCCCCTGGTAACAATAGCCGCTTTAGCGTTTACACCAAAACCCAGGCCGTCTGATATACCGGCGGCTAAAGCAATAATATTCTTTAAAGACCCTCCCAGCTCTACACCAACAACATCAAGATTAGTATAAACTCTCAACCTCTCGTCTATAAAAATCTTCTGCAGATCTTTCGCTGTTTCCTCACGGGTTGAGGCTATAACGCAGGTAGCCGGAAGCCCCCTGGCCACCTCATAAGCTATTGTCGGGCCCGAAAGAACCGCCGTCTTAACCTGCCCCAGAATTTCCTTCACAAGCTCTGACATCCTCAGGCGCGTTTTTTCCTCTATGCCTTTTGAAACACTTAAAACAATCTTATCTCTAAAGCAACAGCCTTTCATTTTTTCCAGCACACCGCGCATATAGCATGAGGGAACGGCCAGGATTATCAAATCAGCATCACCAATGGCGGCTTCTATATCAGAGGTTATTAGAATACCTTTGGGTATCCTTATGCCCGGCAAAAACTTCAGGTTTTCGCGTATCTTGTTCAGCCTTGCGGCATAAACTTCAAAGGCAGACCAAAGGTTTACCTTATAGCCTTTTTTATAAAGATGCAAAGCCAGGGTCGTCCCCCATCCGCCATCACCAATAACTGCTGCTTTTCTCATATTGATAGTTATTTTAGCAAAAAAACAGCTGCCAGGCAACTGTTTTTTAGTCTGACCGCGTTGACAAAAGCTGGTCGTTATAACTTAAGCCTCTTCTCTTTTTTGTCGATCAGGCGCCTGATATTATCTTTGTGCCGCAAGATAATCAAACCGCCTGTTATCACACCAAAAAAAACAGAAGCAGGCGTTTTAATAAATATCCAGAAACATACCGGCAGGGCTGCCGCCGCCAAAATCGAACCCAGGGATACGTATTTTGAAATTACCACTACGAACAACCAAAAACTAAAAAGCAAAATTAAAACCTTGCCGGCTCCGGCAACCCAAAAACACAGGCCTATCAACACTCCCAGAGTAGTCGCTACACCTTTACCCCCCTTAAAACCCAGAAACGGCGTATAGATATGGCCGGTTACAACCGCCAAGCCCGCTAAATAAATATAAGCTATTCCGCTATAGGCCGCGCTTTGACAAGAACAAATCTTCCCCGCGATTATTACGGCAAGCATTCCTTTAAGAAGGTCGAGAAGAAGAACGGCGGCGCCCGCCGCCTTGCCCATTGCCCTTAAGACGTTAGTAGCGCCAATATTGCCGCTTCCGGACTTTCTGATATCTACTTTCTTAATTTTACCTATGACATAACCGAAAGGCACAGCTCCCAGCAGATAAGCAAACACCACTCCGGAAAAAGATAATATCATACACTCACCCTCTCTTTCTTAACGAGCCTTATGCCGGATACCAGGTATTTTACACCTGATAAGCAAGCCAAGGCAACAGCCAGATTCCAGATAACGAAAGAATACTCAAAATTTAATAAGACCGCGATAATAACCAGCATCTCAACCGTAATGCTGAGCTTGCCGGTTATATCGGGAAGAATATAAAGGTGTTTGGTAATTATATAAAATATAAAGATGCCCAATATAATGACAGCATCTCTGCCTATAACAACAACCGCCACCCAAATAGGTACATTAAGAGGCAGTTTCGCTAAAAAGCTTAATAACACAAAGGCAGTGATTAAAAAAACCTTATCAGCCGCCACGTCAAGGATACGCCCTGACACCGTCTCCTGATTAAACCGCCGCGCGATATACCCGTCTAAAAAATCCGTGAAGGCGGAGACGGCAAATATGCCCAGAGCGATAAACCTGAGAAAGTCTTTTTGCGGTGAATAATTAATAAGCGCTAAAACAAAAAAGGGTGTAAGTACTATTCTTATGCTTGTTATTTTATTTGCCAGAGTCATAGTGTTAAAAAAGGGTACAACAAATCTCCCCATTGTACCCTCTTCTTTTACAGGATTAAGTAGTTACTTATTTTATTGTTTCCACTCCAACTTCGTCCCGCAGGTTGGGCAGAACTGCACATCAGAAGGAAACTGCTTACCGCAGGTCGGGCAGAACTTCTTGTCCATCTGCTCTCCAACAAGCGCGCCGCCTAAACCGCCAACCGCCGCGCCGATAGCCGCGCCTTCACCCGCATGGCCTGATTGATGGCCGATAATAGCTCCTAAGCCAGCGCCTCCCAGGGCTCCAACACCAGCACCTTTCTGGGTAGTTGTACAGCCGCATAACGAAACAACGCTTAAAACCAAAATTAAAACTAGAACTTTTTTCATTTTATATCACCCCTTTCCGATACATCTTTCTTTACTTCTATATTATTATAGCATAAAATGAATCCCTTTTCAATTACGATTATTGGCAGGCCGCGTGAGCCGGATAATAAAGAATACAACTCCCAAAAGAGCAATCAACAACACTGTTATAATAAATCTTCTAAATAGGCGGGAAGTTTTCGCGCTCTCAGTCCGCGGCATAGACACACTCTTTACTTCTTCAACTTGCTTTTGAACTTTTTTCTCTAACTCTACAGGCTGTTGAATAACCTCTTTTCTTTCTTTAGCTATCTTTTCTTTTTCTATTCTGTCTTCTCTTATTATCTTTCTTATTTCATCTTCAGAAACATTTTCTAAGGTCTGACGCAGCGCGCATACATTGCCCGCGCCCGAAAAAAGAATTAAACCCGCCAATAAAAACAGCAATATTCCTTTCGTCATTATAAAGTTACTCCTCTATTTCTCTTCGCCGAATACCCCGTCCCGACGTTACAGCGGGACTACGGGGAACTTCATTTCTTCTTTCACTTCCAGCCTTTTACTTTTATTCCGCCTTTCGGCGGTTTGAACAACTCCGTGTACCACGGCTTATCACCATATCTCGAATGCATTCTCTCATCATAATTCATAGTAAGATTATTCCTGTATATTATCGCTTCATCTTTTGAAATTACAGAACCATTAAACTGTATATCGTATCCTGTTCTGGCCGCGAAGGCATGGTTAGTATAAAAAACAGCCTCTACCTTTGACGTAGTGTTTACCGCCAAATCTGAAAAATTTGATACGCCATCAGGTAAGTTGTCAAATTCAGTAATAGAAGCTTGAGTTTCTATATCACTCCAGTTATAATTATCATCAAAAATGCCGTCTTCATCCAGATCTTCATATTCAGATTGAAAAATACCATCACCCTCAAATTCATCACCGGTATCAGGTATGCCATCCCTGCCTACATCCTCAGAGCCCATACCAAACAACCACAGATTTGAATACCATCTATCCGAACCGCCGTATCCATAATGGGAATCCCTGGTATAGTCTCCCATAACAATGTTTTCGTCGGCAAAAAGCCCTATTAGATTCTTATCTTTATTGGCTTCCGCCCAAGCGTCTTTTTCTGCCAGGATAGGCTCTCCGTCACCGTCCGCGTCACTAGGCCGGGATGTTGACGGTCCATCCACATACTCTATGTTATCAGCTATATAAATGTTACGTCCCGCGTAAAGGGTACCGCGGCCTTTTATCCTTCCCTTTATAACTACATCACCTGTCACATAAACAAAACCATCAATAATAATTGGGGCCTCGTCTGTACCAACTAATACCAGATTACCACTTTCTTGAGGCTGATTACCAAAGATTTTATTAAAAATTACATTATTTCCTACCTTAACCCTGCCGCTTCCGGCTTGAGCCAAATCCATATAATAAGCGGCGTCCTGTACGGGCATACGCACCCGGCTTTGATTTTCATGCTGGTGATCAGCTAATCCGCCATTTCCATCTATGCCATATCCATGATCATCTATCTCAAGCCCCGCGTAAAGATGGCCATTAACAGTGGGTCTATAGACTAAATCAAACCTGCCGTTTGACCGCGCGTCACCATTACACGTTATAGTAGAACCCCAGTACCATGCCCAGTTATTAATGAAATAAGCATAATCAAAAGCCTTGCATGGTACATCTGTATGTAAGTCAACCGTTACAACAATCTCTTTTTTCGGATTTACAGAACCAACGGATATAACCTGAACCTGATCTGGACCTGAGTCTACAATATCTACTGAATAACTCCCATTTCCAAAAGGTACATCTTCAAATCCGACTCTCCATTCAGAATCAACATCCAGGCATTTTAAGGCGTGCTCTACACCCGCCTCAGCAATCCAGAATGCCTGCTTTTCATGGTAGTCATTTAAACTTAAGTTGATTTCATTTATAGACGTGTTAACATATATAAGAAGCATAAAAGCCAAAGTTATTACCACGATTAACGCGCCTATTAAAACAAAACCTTTTTTATTACTCATCTTAAATTACCCCACAAATTTCTCTAAATTTTATTCCTTAAAATAACTTTGCCTATTAAAACCCGTGTTTCATAAACTTCAGACTTTAGAGGCAGTTTTATCCGGCCTGTCAAAGTAATGTCCACGGTATCCACAACGCCGTCAGGCGGCTGGCTTGTATCTGAATACGCAAACTGCAAACTATTAAATTCAACAGGTGACACATTTACACTCTGCCACGTAAAATTACTGTCCGGCTCACCCTCGTTAGCATCCCTAATATATACTAAAACGGCGCCATCTAACTTAAAGCGATACTCTTCGCCATCATCAACCACACCATCGCTGTCTTCATCTAGTGTGTAAGCAATCTTTGAAGCCTCGCTTATGGTCAGACCAAAAAGCCCGGAACTATCAGGGTCATATCCCGCCTTTCTAATATCCTCTATCATCACGTCCATCGCTAATCTTAGGCTTCTCTCTAACTGTGACTTCCGGCTTTGGGCGTTATTTAAATTCTGCTGGCTAAGATAATAAGTAAAAGTACCAAAAATAACAATAGCGGCAAGAGCGGCCGCAATCAAAAATTCTACAAGAGTGAACCCCTTATTTTTGTTTAATATCTCTGACATCTAAAGTTTAACTCTCAAGATCAGCTCTCGCGGTCGTTAAGGTTATTGAATGTACTTTTAATAAACCGGAAGAAAATGTTACTGTAATATTGATCGTTTTCAATCCAGCCGATTCATCAACATTGCAGCTTCTGGTATATATATCATTTATTATTTCATCGCCTGTGGGGCTGATGCCGGGGTAAGGAGCGGCTTTAAGCTCTTCCAGCTTATCCTGCGCCAAAAAAGAAGCAACTGACAAATGGCGCCCATACGCCCTGCCCTGAGTAATACTTATAAAGCCTCGGGTAGTACCCGCTACAACGATAGCAATGATAGCTACTGACACCATTAATTCTAAAAGAGTAAAACCTTTTTTTCGCATACTGATTTCTATTTCTTAGCAGCTTTCCCTGTTTACTTAACTTTATATATTATACCATATTATGAGGGCATTAATCAATTTCGTACAATCAGGAACTTTACCCTTGCCGCCAGTCTTTTCGGGGAATAACAGTTTCAAAACCCGGCGGAGGATCAATTATTATAGAATCGTCATAAGTGATAGTTACACTATCACTCTCTTTAAGGTCGAAATTTCCTCCCGCGATAATTGTACCTGTTATATTAAGATTTACCGCTTCTTTTATATCGAGATTGCCTTCCATGTCCGCCCCGGCATAAATTAAGCCAAAAATAGTTACATTTAGCGTATTCTTTAAATCAATATTACCATTCGCGACTAAGGCCGGATTTGGCGAGGCGGCGGTAATACTAATATTGCTGCTTCCCCTCATCTCGATGCCTCCTGTTGTTATAATTGAACCATCAACAGTAACATCACTCTCAACAATAACATTACCGTCAATAAACCACACGCCGGAATAATCCGTCCCGGGGCCTTTATCGCTAAACGTATAATTCCCGGATATATCCTGTCCAGGATCGGCTATACTTTTAAAGTAAGGAAAATCTACCTTTGGCAAAGCGGTTCCGCCCTCTACCTGTTCCCCTGTTATACTAAGATTAGTCGTGTCCTTATCATCAATCTTACCGCCTACGTAAATAACATAATTAAAAGGCTCGGGGACGCCGCCGGAATCAAAGCTCACGCCCTGTTGAATCGTCATAGTAATCTCATGCGCCGTAGCAGTCGAAGTCAATGTATAAACACCGCTATCCTCAGTAATCCGAACAGTATAGACTCCCTCCCCCAAAGATACATCAGTAAAGTTATCTATCCAGTACTGAGAATCTGTGAGAAGGCCGGGATCATCAATAACGGCCTTTAAACCTTTTTCTATGCCTGCCTCAGCAACCCAAAACACCTGCTTTTCATAATAATCTCTTACGATTAGGCCTTTTTCAGTCAGGATAATATTTGAATACAGGCTCATCATAAGAATAGAAACAACCATTACAATTAAGGTGACAATTAAAATAAATCCTTTATTGCCCGCCGTTTTGATTTTTTTCATATAATTCCTTAAGCCTCTAATTTCTTAAGCCAACCTTACCATTTAACGTTTGTGTTTCGTAAACCTCAGATTTTAAAGGCATTTTAATTTGCCCTGTTATACTAATACCTACCATATCAACAATACCGTCAACCGGATTACTAACATCCAAATACGTAAATCCTAATGCGGATATCTCTATCGGCGCGACATTGACACTATGCCAGACAAAGCTTCCGCCGGGTTCGCCTACCTTCGCGTCTTTAGTGTATTTCAAAGTTGTGCCATCCAGCCGGAAACGATGCTCTTCACCCGCCTCAAGAAGCCCATCATTATTTTCATCCAGCGTATAGCGAATTTCCGCCGCGGTGCTTTCCGGGCTTATCCCAAAACTCCCGGAGCCTTCAGGGTCATATCCTGCCCGCCTGATACCCTGGATCATTATATCTATCGCGGCTCTTAAGTTCCTTTGCAATTGCGCCTTCTTAGCCTGCCCGATACTGAAATTTTGCTGATTAAGATAAAAGTTATAAGCGCCCAGAATAACGACCGCGGCAAGCACAGTTACAATCAGACTTTCAATAACACTAAAACCCTTAGAGTTCTTTAACTTCATAAGATATTTACTTATCAGCTTTAATGGTGGTTAATGTGACTGAATTCATTGATGAGGAATTTGAAGGGTATGTTACAGTTACGGTAATCACAGAAGACGACCCGGTATAGCCGCTGGAACTCCACATTCTCGTATACACGCTGTCCGTATCGTTTCCGTCCGGCATACTGCCGTAAGAAGAGGCTTTGTATTCCTCCAGCTTATCCTGCGCCCATAAAGAAGCAACTGACGTATGATGGGATTGAGCTCTAATCTGGCCGACAGCGATGAAACCGTAAATAGCCGCCAAAGCTACAATAGCAATTACAGCCACTGACAGAATAACTTCCAACAGGGTAAATGCCCCCCGGAGCCTTAACCGGCAAACCGCGGAAAACTTCTTTCTATTTTTTTTCCTGCCCATTT
>DAOVNW010000042.1 GCA_030630095.1 Candidatus Omnitrophota bacterium | reverse complement strand
TAACAGTCTGATATTTTGGTAGATATCAGAGACTGAATTTGCCTTAAGATTGATTAACTGACATTTATTAGCAAATTTTTCCCGCACTTCTGTATGCAGTCCCGACACAAAAATAATATCCGGCTGTATATTCTCTATGCTTTCTAATGAAGGCGAAAAAAAACCACCCACAATTGCTTTTGAGGTTGCCTCAGGAGGATAGATATCATGACAGGTAACCGCTTTTACCGCATCGCCAGCGCCGATTTTAAAGATAATTTCGGTAATTGAGGGCACCAATGATACTACTGCCGAGGGAGATTGTTCAAGTGTGATTTTCCGGCCTGCAGTATCGCTAAAGCGAAATACATCCTCTGCTCTGGCAAAAACCGGAATCAGCCATATCGTCAAAAGAAAAAGACAAAGAGCACCTCCCCCTATTTTCTGTCTTCTGTTCATTATCTTCCTCTGCCCGTTTCGCTTTGCCGGGGCGGGCTGACTTCTGATTTCCTTGGCCCGCTTCGCTTTGCCGGGACGAGTTGTTCCCTGTCTTCTGGTTCTATTCATCCGAAACATAAATCATCCTTCCGTCTTTTAGCTGATAGGCTGTCCCCATCCTAATTCCTTCTTCTCCTCCGATCTTTTTATCCGTAACCTTTTCTATCTTGATCTCCTTGCCCTTCTTGGTAATAATCTCCATCTGTCCCTCTTCATTTTTTTTTACAATGGTAATCTCACTTGTTTCGGAAAGAAAATCCATAATATTATATACTGACATCAAAGCAAGAAATAATCCCACAATAAAAACCAGCCCTACATCAAAAAGGTTAGCCACACCGTTTAAGGGGTCATCGTCGCCAGTAGCCTGCGTGGAAAAACGGCGCTTTTTTAAATATCTCATTTCTCAGCCCCCCTGGTCATTACTTCAGTAATCAATTCAATATTTCTTATATCCTCCTGCGCCCACCGCCCCTTTATTGTAGTAAAAAAATAAGCCAAAATACCCAAGGCTAATCCAACCACTGTAGTAGTAAAAGCAATAATAAGGCTGGAAGTCATTAGGGCCATATCACCCTGGCCTAAAGCTGCCAGGCCGGTACCCATAGGAATTAACGTGCCCATAAGGCCAAGACTCGGCCCGATGCGGACAATAAGGCGAGTACGATCTACTTCTTTGGTTAATTTCATTTCTTTTTCCTGAATCAGCACCTCTACTTTTTCATGGAAAAAATCATCTTTGTTTTGCAAAAGAGAGATAAGTTTTTCTACATAGATGCGGACCCGCAAGGGTAGATGTATTTTTACATTCTCCGGCAATTCTTTTTCTCTTTGAATCTGACTCAAATACTGAGTAATATCTACATTCCTCTTCAGGCGTAATCTAGCTATCCATTCAGCAAAAAAGCCTCCGGCAAAGACCACCATCCAAACAACCAGAACAATCAAAAGCGCCATTACCGGATAAAGAAGGCTGGAAGAGATAGCATAAATAATAGCTTGAAATAAAGCCAGGGGATTTCCCATTGTTTCACTCCTTTTTTATTTTTTTGTTTTATAACGGACAGGGCACGACCTGTCCCTACAGTTCTTAAAAAAACCAACACTAAACAGAACAATAATTGACAACAAAACTAAAAAAGACTTTAAGTCTAAGATGGTATTCCCCGTGTTCTGAGAAGCTAAATGGTAAATATCCTGCGCCTCTTGATAACCAGGAGCAATGATTATAGTAAGCAAGAAATATATAGCTACCATGATCATCGCCAGGCCAAGAAAATAAGAATTCTTTGTTCCGATTTGCCTGCGAAAAGGAAAGAGCAAGAATACAACAAGAAGAACAATGGTTGAGAAAATACCAAAAAGAAGCATGGTAGTAGAAAGCAAAGAAATTGAAAATACACTATATGCTAAAGAAAGAGTAAGGAGAATAACCGTAACACACACCGGACAAGGAAGAACAAGCAGAAATATACCTTTGCGGCTATTGCTTGAAGAACTCCGCCCTACAGAAAGAAGCAATTTTATTCCCCAAAAGATTAGGCCCAAAGCAACAAAAAGATGTATAAGAATTCCATAACGCATAACTTCCAAAAAGCGGCCTAAATACTTTAATAACTGAAAGTGCGCCACTAAAGCATAAAGGTCAAAAAACAAAAGAAAATAAATAAGTAGTATACCTGCCAAAAAAATTACTTTTCTGCTAATACGTAAAGTCCCATCATAAACCACTGATGCTGCCCCCAGCCCTACTTTGATTCCAAAAGTAGAAAGGGCAATAATAATCCCTATAATCCAAAGAGATTTAATCATCATAATCCTTCCAGGCCGGAGAACCTTTCCAGCCCCGATTAAAACCGTTTCTGAAAAGGTTCTCCACGTTGTATTCAGAAAAAATCAACTCTTAAAACGTGTAAGAAAGTCCTGCCTTGAAATTCCGCTCCGGCATGGGGTATCCTCTCACCCATTCGTAATTGTCATCAAATAGGTTATACACCCCTACCTCCAGATTGCAATCCTTTAGCAATTTATAGCTGCTGGTCAGGTCGAAAAAGTTAAAGGCTTTCTTTTTTTCGACTGTTGCCGGCCAAGTATCATAATTATTAATCTTTTGCGGTCCCATCCAAACATGAGATAGACAGACAGCAGCCTTCTTGTAGTTAATCTGAAAGCCTGACTTTACCTCATAATCAGAGATGTATTTGAGGTCTTCTCCATTTATCTCATCCTTATACTTAGTGTTAAATGCAATATTTGAGGAAAGGTCCAGGCCAAAAGGCAATTCAAAGGCACGTCCAATATCCCAGGTGGTATAAAGTTCAATACCCTGAATTTCAGCCTCACCAAGGTTCTCATAAGTAGTCCACTCTTTCCCGTCATATAGAACCTTATTCTTGGCCGTAACAACCATATCCTTAATGTCTGAAAAGAAATAGGTAGCGCCAAAACCTATCAGCTCCGGGTTAAAGTCAAACCCTAATTCGTAGGTTGTGCATGTCTCCGGCTTCAGATCTGAATTGCCTAAGTACCGCTTTGTCGAACTACCGGATATGTATTCATACTCAGCCGATAATTGGGGAGCGGACGGCGCCTTAAAGGCCTGTCCAATGTTTCCTCTTACCCGGAAAAGATCGCTGAATTTATAAACAACACCCCCGCGCGGCGAGATATGGTCAAAGTCCTTCGCCTGCTCAATAAAACTCAAATATTCACCGGTTTTTGGTTTTTTGGTGGTAAGGTCAAACCTGTCATATCTTGCTCCAAGAATGAGATTTAAACGCTCATCCAATAAATCAATGGCGTCCTGAGCATAAAAACTGGTGGTTTTGTATTCCATCCCAGGCGTATAAGTACGTTTGGGCGCGCCATTTTTTCTCCCTTCAGCTTCCTTTGTCAGGTTTTCATAAGTGCCTCCCACAACTACCTTATTATGGGGAGTGAGCTGAAAAGTTAATTGCTGATCAGTCCCCCATGTCTTATCCTCATATATCGTGGCATCATCCTCTACGGCTTCTACCGCGGGATCACCGGAATACCATTCATTATGGTCCCAGAGGTGATAAACCATGGCCTTCCAGTAAACCTTATCCTCCATAAGCGGCCTATTATATTCTATATCTATATGGCCCCGGCTCTTATCAGAATAAGACTTTGTTTTAGTATCATAAGTAGTGTGGATACCTGTCGCTGCCCAGCTCGAATTATGTCCTACCAAATCAGCATAGTCGAAACCTAACCGAATTTCCTGATCCTCACAGGGATAGAAGAAAAGATTTCCGCCTACAAACTTATGATGCTCATTGCTATTATATATCTCTCCATAGTTTTTGGTCTTGAGATTATCGAAGTCCTCATAACTAACAGCAATTTGATATCCAAACCAGTCATTGACACCGCCGCCGCTGGAAAGGGATGTCTTCTTGTATCCAAAACTTCCCAATTCCTGCTTGAGGGTTGTCTTAATTTCCTCTGCTCCTTTCTTTGTGATAATATTAACTACACCGCCCATAGCTGCGGCGCCGTAGAGAGCGGAAGCGGGCCCTTTGATAATCTCTATCCTCTCCACCATATCTGGTAAGAGCTTGGCCATATTGCCTGTGCCAATCCTGTGGCCATCCATTAGAATAAGAACATGTCCTTTGATGTCATCGCCGTGGGACTCGGTCCGAAATCCCCGCAGGCCAATAGGCTGCAAGAGTCCCTGATAGCGATGGAAATGGCCGGTAACCTTCTTTCCAACAATATCACCGACGGTCATCGCCCCGGATTCCTCAATCTCCTCTCTGGTAATGACTTCCACATGCACCGGCACATCCTCAAGGCTTTCTTCAGTCCTTGTCGCCGTGACCACAACTGTATCTAATTTAGTAGCTTTTTTTGCTTCTTCCTGGGCAAATACTTCTGAAGTAATAAGTAAAAGGGCTATAGAAAAGCTGAATCCAACAAATTGTAATGCTTGCTTAACCTTCATCCTTCTTCTCCTTTTCTGATTTTGCTTTTCCCTAAACCCGCAAATATGTTATAATCTCTCTGGGCTTGAAGGAAGCTTTAAGTTCGCTTTTGAGTACCAGCCCCGCTGATTTCCTTAACCAGAGTTGGCGGGGCCATTAATATATTTTCAAAGCTCTTTAATCCAAAACTCACCCCCTTTCTTACCAAGCCTTTAAACGGAAATCCACCTCAATAACAAAAGTCATTTCATCTTTCTTAATTACATGAGAAAACGCTGGATATGGATTTGCCCTAACAATAGTTTTTACTGCCGCATTATTTAAAGCCTCATACCTGCATCCTTTTATTAGAGCAACATCACCTTTTAATGTTCCGTCTCTTTTCAAAGTAAATTCAACTTTCACTACCCCTTCCTGGTTCATCCTTCTGGCCTGTATAGGATAGTACTTCATCGCATGAATCCTTTTAAGTATCTTATCCTCATAATGCTCCCTTAACTTAACAAACGCCTCTTTTGAAATCGAAGGCGGGGGAGGGATAAATTCTTTATCACGGGAGGGGGCAAGCCCTTCCCCTACACTTTTATTTCTTTCCTTAGAATTCTCTTCTTTCTTTAAATATGGTATTGCCTTGTCTTTTTTGCGGGAGGGGACAAGCCCCTCCCCTACACCTTTATTTTCTTCTTTCTTTCTTACAATGTTTGTTTTACTGTGAACTTTTTCCAAACTCACATTAATAATTGTCATCTTCGCCTTCTGAGCCGGCAAGTTCGTAAATCTCAAAAAAGGAAGCTGTATCAATATTGCACTATGCAAAACTACGGAAAAAATAAATGTGCCGTTAAACAAAGCTCTGGGGTGTCTATAGAAATATTTACTTAGTTTCTTTAACTTCATGGGCAATATTGATATCCCTTGCTCCTGAACGCTTAACTATGTCCAGGACATTGACAAACTTCTTATAGAGAATACTTTCATCTCCCTGAAAGATGATGCGTTTTTCTTTAGAATGTGTGAGTTTTTGTTTCAAAAGTTTTTCTAATTCATTTAAATCTACCTTTTGCCGGTTCAAATAGATGTTATCGTCTTTATCTACTGATATGATAATATCCTGTTCTTCTATTTTTTCTTTATTACTCGCCTCCGGCATCTTTAAAGCAATACTCGGCCTTATGAAAGATGTAGTAAGCATAAAAAACAATAGAAGCATAAATATAACATCTATAAGCGGCGCTATATCCAGCGCCATAGAAGTCTTTTTATGACGAATGAACGGTTTCATACTTATCCTCTTTTTTAGCCAACTGCCGTTCGATATCCTGTTTATCAACAGGATGAATATTAAAACTCTGGTTTAATTCGGAAATCAAATACTGCATTTCCTTCGCGCGGCGGTCAATAAGATTTTCAAAATAGTGGTATGCCGCCATAACCGGTATAGCAACCGTCAACCCGAATGCCGTGGTTAACAAAGCTGTCCATATCCCGCCGGCAAGAGCATTAACGTCGGCCTGTCCTCCTAAAGACTGTATTTTCTGAAAACAGACAATCATTCCCAAAACAGTACCTAATAACCCCATCAACGGCGTTAAATGTCCTATGGTTGCCAATATCGGCACGCGCTTTTCTAACCTGCCCAATTCCTGGGAACCAATCCGTTGCAGTATATCCTCAAAAACATCTTGTCTGCGTTTGATGTGCCGCAAATAAACAACAGTCAACCGGCTTAAAGCAGTATGCCTTTTCCGGGCAAAACTAATCGCTGAATTTACATCTTTGCCGGAAATATACTTCTTGATCTGCCTTAAAAAACGTTTATAGTTCTCTTTTGTCCACAAACAATACACGAAACGTTCAACCATTACCGCGAAAGCAATAACTGAACATCCAAGAATTACGTACATCACCCATCCGCCCTGATTAAGCAAATCCAGCATTAGTTCCCTCCTTTAATATACGCTCTTAAAGCTGATAAGCAGTATTGCCGCGAAAATAACAAGCAATAAAGACGCTATCCGCATCAGATTAATCGATTTTAAAATATCTTCCTTTACCTTAGTCCTGTTCCCTATGCCGATAACCGGCCTTTCATGCGCTATCCCGCCGTAATAATTTGTGCCGCCTAACTGAATCCCCAGTGCCCCGGCAAAACCAGCCTCCGGGATTCCCGCGTTAGGGCTGGGCGATTTATTGCTGTCTTTGATAATTGACTTTATAGACTGCTTTAGTGACATTCTCAGTATAAATGCTGCTATTGGAATAAATATAACTGACAACCTAGCAGGTATCCAATTAGCAGCGTCATCCAGTTTTGCCGAAAACCAGCCCAACTCTTTATACTTCTCGTTTTTATAGCCGATCATAGAATCAAGCGTATTAATTGCTTTGTATGCCAGGGCTAACGGCGCCCCGCCAATACACGCGTAAAACAAAGGCGCGAGTATTCCATCAACAGTGTTTTCCGCGACAGTTTCTATTGTTGCCCTGACTATCTCAGATTCGTTCAAATCCTTCGTATCTCTGCCCACAATCATTGAAAGGCTTTCTCTTGCTTCCGGTAATCTTTTTGCTTTAAGCAAATAATAAACTTTCCTACTTTCTTTGCTTAAACTATTAATCGAAAGGCTGGTGTAAATAAAAAAGCAGTTCACGGCAATTCCCAATAAAAAATGCGCTAAACCGCAAACATAAATCACAAAATAGGTAATAATAAACGTAAACGTTATTATTGATAAAGCTAAAATCACTCCGGTAAATTTAAGATTCCATTTACACTGCCGCAGCTTATTTTCAGCCCACTCTATCATCCTGCCGATAAACTTTACCGGATGAGGAAACCAGTGAGGATCCCCTAAGATGATATCTAAAACATACGCGCTTATAATCTGATATGCCATTATTGTTTTACAAAAGCAGTTGATAATTCCTTGATTAATTTCAAATTTTCTTTTCTCTTCTTCACTGCTACCCTGATAAACTTATCATCTAAGCCGCGGAAATTACTGCAGTCACGGACCAAAATTCCTTTTTTCAGTAAATATCTTTGCAGCTCCCCGGAAGAAAGATGCCCAACTATTTTTACTAATATAAAATAGTTACTAACTTTTTCATTTTCTTCTATATCTTTTAATTTCATTTATTTAATTTTCCTAGATATCTATAAAAACTATTTCACCTATACCTGCTTTAGGACTAGGATTATCATAAACAATC
>DAOVNW010000079.1 GCA_030630095.1 Candidatus Omnitrophota bacterium | reverse complement strand
GTCCGTTAAACCCGGGTTAGCTCATAAGAAGCTATATGATATTATGATAGAAAGAGATGATATCTGTGCTAATGAAAATTTTTCCGATGAAGATGGAATTCGTCTTGCAGATCTTGAAGGTGAGTTTGCTGACTTAGATGGGTGGAACGCCGAACCAAACGCAGCTAAATTATTAAGTGATCTAGGAATTCCGGAAGAATTTCATGATTTGCAGATGAAGCAGCTTGAAGGAGGACGAAAGGTGCGCGTGCTTTTAGCGCAAGCACTATTCGGTAATCCAGACATCTTGTTGCTTGATGAACCTACTAATCATCTGGATGTTGAAACGTGCATGTGGCTTGAAGGGTTCTTGTATAATTTTGAAAATATAGCTATTGTTGTTTCGCATGACCGTCATTTTTTAAATAAAGTTTGTACTCATATCGCGGATATTGATTATGGTAAAATTCAGTTGTATCCAGGAAATTTCAGATTCTGGTTACAATCAAGTCAGCTTGCATTAAAACAACGTAACGATTATAATAAAAAGACACTTGAAAAAAGAAAGGAACTTCAGGTATTTATAGCCCGCTTTAGTGCTAACGCGTCTAAATCTAAACAGGCAACTAGCCGTAAAAGAGCTCTGGAGAAACTTACTCTTGAAGATATAAAACCATCCTCTAGAAAATCTCCCTATATTAATTTTAAGGTTGAAAAGGGCGCTGGTAATAACCTCTTAAGTATAAAGGGACTCTCAAAATCAGTAGATGGTGTAACTATGTTTAAGGACCTCTCTATAAAGATTGAAAGAAATGATAAGATTGCTTTTGTTGGATCACAGAACCTTATCAAATCAACGCTCTTTCAGGTTTTAATGGGTGAGATTCCCGCTGATGAAGGTACTTTTAAATGGGGGGCTGCTACTTCAAGAGCATATTTTCCTAAGGATAATGCTAAATACTTTGATCTTGACCTTAATATTGTTGAGTGGCTTAGGCAATATATAAGAGCTACTGATGATACTTCTGTGCGTGGATTTTTAGGACGTATGTTATTTTCCGGGGAAGAATCTTTAAAGTCAGTTAGAGTATTATCTGGAGGGGAAAAGGTCAGGTGTATTCTAGCGCGTATGATGCTGGTGCAGGGCAATGTATTGATCTTGGATGAACCAACCAACCATTTGGACTTAGAATCAATAGCATCTCTAAATAAAGCCCTAGAGGAATTTCCAGGAACAATTCTATTCTCTTCTCATGACCATCAGCTTGTGCAAACTGTTGCCAATCGTATTATTGAAATTACCCCCCATGGTTTTGTGGATAGGGTAATGACAACATATGATGAATATTTGTCTGATAAATCGGTTAAAAAGCAGCTTCAGAAACTCTACCCTTAGCCTCATTCCACCCTTTAAAATGAAAAGTTGTGAATCTTGTCTAGAATGAAAAAATGGGCCGCACCTATTTTTTAATTATTAAACTCTGGAAGAAGGAACTTTTATGCTGAAAGTGTCGATAATATTTTACACTATCAGCTTGACTTTTTTGTGTGTAAAAAAATCAAACAAATGCTTAATGCATAATTTAGTTGACAAATAGAGAAAAATAGTAGATGCTATATACAGTAGTAAATGAGGGAATTGAAGTTTTAGTCTGCAAAAGAACAAAAGTTTCGTGTTGCGATTTTTTATTTCTGCCGTTATTTACTAAAATTTTGGAAGAAGGAGGTACAGTAAGTAATGGCAACAGGAAAAGTTAAATGGTTCAGTGATCAAAAGGGTTATGGTTTTATAACGCCGGATGACGGAAGCAAAGATTGTTTTGTTCACCACAGTGTAATTCAGGGTGATGGCTTCAAAAGTTTAGGCGAAGGCCAGGCAGTCGAATTCGAAGTTGAAGACGGCCCTAAAGGTCCACAGGCCACAAAAGTAACAAAAATATAAGTAAAAAAACAAATAAAGCCCGGTGAATTATAGCCGGGCTTTATTTATTTGTGCTCCGTCTGTCCTTTGTAACTCGAAGAGCGAAGAAGGAGAGGGATATTAGGGAGGCGCAATTTAATAATATGGTGTGTTGAATGGGATATAGAGAAATTTTATTAAAGCTGCCCACTGATTACATAGAGGCCCAGCTCAGAGAAAAAATCGAAGAAGAACTCGGGACAAAAGAGTTTTTATATCAAATTAAAAGAAAAAGCCTTGATGCCAGAAGAAAAGGTAATATTCACTGGCAAATTTTGGTTTCGGCCTCATCAGAACAAATTAATGGAGAAGCTCCTGTTGTACTCCCACCGCTAAATATTCCATATCGAAAAAGAGCAGAGAAAGTTCTGGTTGTTGGAAGCGGCCCCGCCGGATTTTTTTCGGCATTCGTACTTCAAAAAGCGGGCTTTAATACAACGTTGATAGAAAGAGGCTCGGATGTTAAGAAAAGGGCCGAGGGAATCAGGGAGTTCGAGAGAACCGGCCTGTTTAACTCTGTGAGTAATTATGCCTTTGGTGAAGGCGGCGCGGGAACATTCTCCGATGGGAAGCTTACCTCAAGATCCAAACATATTTTACGGGAAAGAGAGTTTATAATATCAAGTTATATCGATGCTGGTGCCCCCGAAGAGATAAGGTATATGGCGCACCCTCATCTTGGAAGCGATAATCTTAAGAAACTTGTCAAAACGCTTAGAGAAGAGTTTTTGAATATTGGAGGGAAAGTTTTTTTTGAAACACAGTTGGAAGATTTAAAGATTGAAAATGGAAGAGTATCTGAGGCGGTAACAACTTCAGGTACATTCCCCGCCGATGAGTTTATTTTAGCACCCGGCCATTCCGCCTATGAGACATATCGAATGTTAATCAAAAGGGGAGTTGAATTTCGTACAAAAAATTTTGCCATTGGCTGCAGAATAGAACATCCTCAGGAAATTATTAACCGGGCTCAGTGGGGACAAAAAAGCCTGCCGGGAGTCAAGGGTGCTGAATATCGCCTGACATCAAGAGGTGATGGCGGCCTGTCGGTGTATACATTTTGTATGTGCCCCGGTGGACGTATTATTCCCGCCGCGGCCTATAAGAATACAAATATAGTAAATGGGATGAGTCCGTATAGTAGAGATGGTAAATTCGCGAACGCGGCTTGTGTGGCGGGAGTTAATTTGGACAGGTTAAACGGTAGGCCGACATCGCCTCTAGAAGCTCTCGAATGGCTGGGAGGCCTTGAAGAACGGTTTTATAAATATTCAAATGGTTTTAAAGTTCCGTTTTGCGGTATCAGGAATTTTATTAATAAAAAAGAGAGTTTGGCTATTGCTGAGACAAGCTATCCTTTAGGGTTGAAGCCGGCGGCGTTATGGGATTTACTGCCTGCTGAAGTAAACAGCGCGATTAGGCAAGGGCTTAAGGATTTTAGCAGAAAAATAAAAGGATTTGAGACAGGCTCTATTATGGGGCTTGAGAGTAAAAGTTCGTCACCTATTCAGGTTTTGCGGGAAGAAAACAGGCTCTCAACCGGTTTTAAAAATCTTTATATAGCGGGAGAAGGCAGCGGCCGTGCCGGCGGCATAATATCAAGCGGAGCTGACGGTATAAAGGCGGCTATGGCTATCATAGAGAAAGATTAGTATATAGTTTATATCAATGCTTTTTTTCTTTGTTTCCAACCGCATTTTACTCAATTTAACTCATAAGTTCTTCCCTCTATGATAATAAATTGTAGGTTGTTTTTATTTAAGTCTATAACGATATAAAAAGAGAAAGTATATGAAAGATAAAAGTATAGTAGTTATAGGCGGCGGGCCGGCCGGGATGATGGCGGCCATCAGAGCTTCACAGCTTAAGTGGAATGTTATTTTAATTGAGAAAAATCAAGAGTTGGGCAAGAAGCTTCTTTTAACCGGTAAAGGGCGCTGTAATTTGACCAATGCTTCAGATTTAGAAAGTTTTATTAAAAGCTTTTCGGGCAACGGTAAGTTTTTAAGGGATACTTTTAAAGCTTTTTCTAATTTGGATTTGATAAACTTTTTTGAAAATAGGGGAGTAAAACTAAAAACGGAAAGGCAACAGCGTGTTTTTCCGGCAAGCGATAAAGCCATAGATATTCTTGATGCTTTACGAGGAGAGTTAAAGAAAAATAAGGTCAAAATACAGCATAATTCGGAAGTTGAAAATATTGTTATTAGAAATAATAAGGTTGATGGCATAGAAGTTAAAGGTAAAAAGAGTATTTTATGTGACGCGATTATTTTAAGTACCGGAGGAGTTTCGTATGCTTCTACGGGTTCTTCAGGTGAAGGTTTAAAAATGGTTGAGCAGGTAGGCCATAAAATAATTAGTTTAAGGCCGGGGCTAATTGGGTTGATGACCAAAGATAAGTACCCCCGGCTTTTACAGGGCCTGCCCCTAAAAAACATTAGAATAACATTTTCTGATGGTAAGAAGAAAATAACTTCTGAAATAGGGGAGCTTATGTTTACTGACTTTGGAATATCCGGGCCTCTGGTTTTAACATTGAGCGGGCCGGTAGTTGATTCACTTAAAGCAGGTAAAAAGGTTTCAGCTTTTATTGATTTAAAACCGGCTTTATCGGAGAAACAAATAGATGCCCGCTTTTTAAGAGAATTTAAGGTAAACCCTAAAAAAAGTATTAAGTATTTTCTTAAGGGCATGCTGCCTTTGCGGCTAATAGATATCTTTTTGGAGATGTCTGATATAAGCCCTGATAAAACCGTTAGTCAAATCACCCAGCAAGAAAGAAGAAAATTGTTGCTTTTATTTAAGGCATTGCCTCTTGAAATATCTAAGCCCAGGCCTATTAATATGGCCATGATTACCAAAGGGGGCATTTCCTTAAAAGAGATAAATCCCAAAACGATGGAGTCGCGCCTTATAAAAAGGTTGTATTTCGCGGGAGAGATTATAGATGTTGATGCTAATACCGGCGGGTTTAACTTGCAGTCCGCCTTTTCAACCGGCTATTTAGCGGGCGAGAGCGCCGCTAAATAAACTTCTGTTTCTAATCTTTAATTAACCTTTATACGGAGAATAATCAAGGCTCAAAGTTTTAGCTACAGGTTTATTAGTTAACTTTCCTTTGTAAACATTTAATCCTTCAAGTATGGCTTGAGAATCATTTAGAATGTTTTCTATACCTTTATCAGCTATTAAAAGCCCATAATGGTTAGTGACACCGGTTAAGGCTCTGGTGGCACTTAAGCTTACAGAACCCGGCATATTACTTACACAGTAGTGAACTACATTTTCTATAATATAGGTGGGTTTACTGTGCGAGGTGGGTTTACTTGTCTCAGCGCATCCACCCTGATCTATAGCTACATCAACAATAACGGCACCTTTTTTCATGTTTTTTAAATCTTCTTTT
>DAOVNW010000108.1 GCA_030630095.1 Candidatus Omnitrophota bacterium | reverse complement strand
TACCTGGAAATCTTCTTTATGCGTCTTCCGCCATCATCGTAGGCTACGACACCGATGCCGGCATGCCCGGGAGTTCCATGGCTGGCGCCATCTACAAAAAAAATAATTTTTTGGGAAGGAGGTAAGTTTATCAATTATTCCTCAATGTAGAGTATGCGGGAACAGTTCTCGCAGACAATGAGGTTTTTACCCAGCTTAACCTCATGGATTAACTGAGGGCGAAGATTCATAAAACAGCCCTGACAGGCTGAATCTTTAGCGGCAACTATAGCACGCTGGCCTCTCTTGTTTTGAAGTATCTTTTCATACCTGCTAAGCACAGGTTTTTCTATGGTCGAGGCAATCCTGCCTCTTTCGTTTTTTAAACTTTCGTACTCCTTATCTAACTCAACCATCTTATTACTTACCTCAATCATACGCTTGTCCAAAAGTTCCTTCTTTACCCTAAGGTCATTCTTTTTTTCTTCTACGGCCGCATCCACTTTGTCAATCTCGTCCAGGATATCAAGAATCTCTTCCTCAACTAAGGAGCTATCCGCCCTGGTAGAGCTTATCTCGTTTTCAAGCGCCCGATACTCGTCGTTTTTCTTTACCTGATAAAGCTGGCTCTGCAGCTTCTTTATCTGCGCCTCTTTGCTCTCCAACTCTATCTCTTTATCTTTCCCCTTAACTTGCAGCCCCTTTTTCTCTTCTTCAAGCCCGCTTATCTGACTCTGAACATCTTCATAAATCAGCTTTTCGGCATCCACCTCCCGCGGCAGCCTTATTCTTTCATCTTCGATTTCAATAATTTTAGAGTCGTAACTCTGAAGCTTTACCAGTTTTCTTATTTGCTCTTGCATAAAATTAAAACCCTTTTCATTATTCTTTTTTAATCGTTTTGGTGGGCGATGCAGGATTCGAACCTGCCACTTCCACGATGTGAACGTGGCACTCTAACCAAATGAGCTAATCGCCCCGCCTACGCTAAAGCTACGGCGGGCAGGCCCGCTTTCACTGCCAACCGCCTTTGTTCTATAACCTGTCAGCCAAAATTCTCATAGGAAAACGAATGCTGGCCTGCCAGCCGTAGCTCCAAAGGAGCGAAGGCTGGTGGGCCCACCAGGACTTGAACCTGGGACCTACTGATTATGAGTCAGCCGCTCTAACCAACTGAGCTATGGGCCCAATATGTAACCTTTCGTTATTATACAAAGATAATACAAAAAAGCAATAAAAAAATTCTACTCTTCCTGTTTATCTTCCGGTGGACTATTTATCATTTCGATGAACTTCTCCGGCAAGTCATAGCCTAACTCAACAAGCCTGTCCGCGGATTGACGGGCCAGGCCGCTCTTGCCCTGCCGCATGTAGAAAAGGGCCAGGTTGTAGTGAGCAAGAGCGTAATCCGGCTTAAGCTTAATGGCCTCTTTAGAGGCAGCGACTGCCTTCTCAAGTTCACCGGTTAACGAATAAGCTATAGCCAGATTATTATAACTATTAACGTGATTTCTGTTTAATTCAATAGACCTTTTAAAAGAAACTACGGCTTCCTTATGCCTGCCCATGGAGTTATAGGCGTTGCCGAGATTGTAGTAGGCAAAGCTATAGTCCGGCTTTAGTTCTATAGCCTTTCTGCAAGAAATTATCGCCTCTTCATACCTGCCTCTTTGAGAATATTCATTGCCCAGGGTGCTATATAACCTATGGCTCGAGGGAGCGTATCTCAGCGTTCTTTTGTAAAAAGTAAGAGCATCCTTCCAGTAATCACATTGCCTCACAGTTAAACAACCGTAAAAAGATAACAGGCCGGTTATAACGACAGCCATTAAAACACCGCACCCTCTTTTTCTGTAAAGACGCGTTAAGATCCACCCGCCAATTAATAAGAAGCCCACAGACGGCAGGTACAACCAGTGCTCAGCCATATAGGAGTTAATTGGATAGAGATTGGAAGCCGGCAGTAAGGCCGCCAAAAACCAGAAAATGGAAAAAGAAATTAGTTTATTACTCCCCTTCTTGCTGAAAGCGTAAACCAGCAATAATAAAAAGATAATAAAACCCAATATTACCTGGGGCTGAAAGGGATAAAAGAGCTTAATCCCGTACTCCATATGAAGATTAAGCGGTAAGAAAAGTAAACTTACGTAACTTCCCAGGGCGGCAAAAAACCCCGGTATCCTCTGAAGTACGGTGGTGGACATATAGTTAGAAGCTAAAGGAATGCTGAACTTTAAAACCGTCATCCTTAAAAGGACATACAGGGCGGTAGTGCCCAGCATAATAATCAGCACTCTTTTATTAATCTTCCGGCTAAATACATAGGAGTAAAGAATAATTAAAAGCGGTAGGATTAAACTGCTTTCCCTTGACAATAAAGCCAAAACATAAAAAATAAAAACAAGGGCTTCTGAAAAAAAACTTTTTTTCTTTTCAATCTTTACGTAAAAAATGAAACTAAGCAGTATAAACAGGGCGGATAAGGAGTCCGCCCTTCCTGAAATATAACAAACAGCCTCTGTATGAATCGGATGAACCACAAACAACAGTCCGGTTATTAAAGAAAGAAGCCGGTCATTAAAAAGAACAGTTGCAAAGCAGTAAACGGCCAGAGCCGCTAAAATGTGCAGTAGTACGTTCGTCAGGTGAAAACCGAAATGATTGAGCCCCCACAAAAAATAATCAAACATATAAGTCAGTATCTGGAGCGGGCGGTAAGCAATATATAAATCTCCTGAACTGCCGGCTAAGCTTTCCGTAAAAGCATTCGGCAGGCAGGATAAATCCCTTATGTAAGTGTTGTTTTTTACCAGATGATTGTCGTCCCATATGAACCGGCCATTCAGGGAGCCTATGTAAACAAAAGACCCCGCCAGCGTTATCAAAATAACCGATAGAAGAATAACTACCTTCGGAGAAACAGTCTTTTTTCGCGTAAGCCCATTAATCTTTTTCATAACGGCCTGTCTGTTTTTAGTTTATAGATCTAATTATATAGCCTCCCCGGCAACAATACAATATCAAAAAAATGTTCTTGACCTTACTCTTCCAAGACATTACTATATATTGAATGAAAAGAATAAAAAACTCCTCAACCTTACTTGTCCTGTCCATGATCGTCTTTAGCGCTTTTCTCGGCCGATGGGCGGGCTATAATGCTCCTCATAAATTTTCCTTTGACGAGGGCCTGTACGCAAGGCTGGGGCTTCAACTCAAAAAAGATCCCCTCAACTATACTTCACAGCCGGTATATAACCGCTACGCGGAGAGGGGGAAAAATTTGCCCGATTACCTGAAGATGCCCTTATTTAAGCACCCCCCTCTCTATTCCTACTTAATATCCCTCTTCTATTTCATATTCGGCGCGTCTTACAAAACAGCCTTTATGGTTTCTCTGGCCGGCGGCCTGGTCACAATAATTATCACCTTTTTAATCGCGGCTTACATCTTTAATAAAGACGCGGGATTACTGGCGGCCTTTCTTGTATCTATTGACCCTGTAAATTGGCTATGCTCCGAAAAAATATGGATGGAAACCACATTGACGGCTCTTATCTGGTTAGCTCTGCTATTTTTAATCAAGGCAATATTAAACAACAAAAACAAGTGCTTTCTGCTGGCCGGCGTCACTACGGGCCTGGCGCTTCTGACCAAATATTCAGCTTTGATAATCTTCCCTATCGGCTTAAGCTGGGCGCTTTTATACAACTTTAAAGTAATAAAGACAAGGCGTTTCTGGTCCTGGATACTGATAAGCCTGCTGTTATTTCTGCCCTGGATAATTTGGAATTTTATAATATACGGCACTGACTTTTTCCTCACTATGATCACCGGTCAGGGAGAGCTGCTGTCAAATCTTTATACTCCTTTTACGTTCTGGATCTTAATTTCTTTGGCCGCTATAACCCTTTTAACGTATCACCTCCTGCGTAATAAAACGTTCAAAGAACAACTGCTAAACAAAATAAGCCCCGCTAAGGCTGGTAGAGTTAGCGCTATTATACTCTTGGTACTTTTGTTTTCAAATCCCTATATGCTAAAAGGCCTATGCGGAATGTTAAATGCCATCCATATTCCTTCTAACGGCTGGGCGGTTGCCTTTTTTGCAAGAGAGCCCCGCCTTTTTTATTTTAGAAGACTACTTGAACTTTCTCCTTTTTATATAATATGTTTTCTTAGCCTGCCTTTCATACCAGCCTTGCGGTCAAAACAATCTTCTCTTTTTATCGCCGCTTTCTGGATAATGCTTATCTTTACCCTGCATCGTAACTTTCAATCAAGGTACATTCTACCTGTTACCCCGGCTCTTTTAATAATCGCCAGCGGTACAATATTAAAGATGACGGAGAGGATAAAAAACTACTCTTCTCCTTCACAACTCAAAGCTTCAGTTGTCCGCGTCTCACTCACTGTCTTTTTAATATACTGCTTTTTTAAAACCATTTTCATAAATTTATGCCTC
>DAOVNW010000056.1 GCA_030630095.1 Candidatus Omnitrophota bacterium | reverse complement strand
TTAGGCTTATTTGCTATTTTTAGGATCCTCTTAGAATTTCTAATAAAATCAGTAAATTTCTCATAATAGCTTGGTTTTTTCTTTTGCTTATAATTTTCGTATTTGGGATATTTAACCTGACAGAGGCCGGACGGAGTTAAAGTAAAAAGAAAGGCTATAATTCCTATCCAGCACAGAATATTAGAAAATTTCCTCATAATTTATCTATAATCTTCGTGAGCTTTTCAATCTGATTAAGGTAGTCTTTTAAAACCTCTTCTACGTCACGGCCCGCGATTCTTTCGTCATTCCTCGCGTCCTTAAGAATGGTAAAGAAAAGCTCAGAGTTCAAATCAAACTCTTGGCACAGCTCAACGATAATCTCTTCTTTGGCTACCGGCGGTTTTATCCCTTTTAAGCGCAGAAGGTTTCTAAAAACAGGTAAAAGAGATTTAAATGACTCCTTTAACAACGCCTCCATACCCTTAGCCTTAAATCCTACCTCCAGATAGGCCTGTCTAACCCTTATCAACTTACCTTTTAACTGTTGCTCGCACTCCAGCCGCAGATTAGACTCGTTGATATCTATAGAGCCCATCAGGTCTTCGCCGAAGACTGTAATGTGATTTTCTTTAATTTCCAAAAATTCAGCCGGAAAGACATCAAGAGAAGCCAGGATGTACTCATCAGTTAAAAATAAGGGAGCGCTTATCTTACGCTTTATACCTTTATCTATTACCTTCAAGGCTCTTTTAAAAAAACTGAAGTCCATCTTTCTGAAAACAACCAGCAGGTTAATATCAGACGATTTAGCGGAAAAATCATTCCCAATCGCGCTTCCGTATATTACCACTGACATAACTTCATCCCCGTATAGGCTCAATAACGCCTTGAGGTAAGGTTCAATTTTAGCCGATACCGCGGGCGGTAGTTTTTCCAGATTAATAAGTTTTTGCATACCTCCTCCTATCTCCAGGCGGCTTCGCCGCTCCATTCCCGTCTTAAAAATCTCTTTTTTAGGTGCAAAGTGCCGACTATATCTTTAATCAGGACGCGAAGAGCTCTTGAGGGCAAAGAAATTATCACCCTTAAAACATTAGTTGCCGCCAATCTGGCAGTTATCTCAACCCCGCCTGAGACAGCTCTAACCTTCACAATCTTTTCTAAAGGAACGTAAGTGCCGGCGGTACTTTTTTCGCCTTCAATATAAAGCCGGCTTCCATCAACACACACCACTCCCGCGTAACGCCGATGATTTTCCCTATAATAACCTCTTCCGTACTCTTTAATCATTTTGTGAAAGATATTTAACCTGTAATTTAATTTACTCTATCATAATAAATTTGAAAGGTCAAGAAAAAGAGGATGTTGCATGAGAAGCATTATTGCCGTTTTTCTTGATAGTTGAATGGCCGATGAACTTTAGCGCGATGTCGTCTATGATGGCGTAGATGCAGGGTAGGACAATCAAAGTAAGCGCTGTAGCGCAAACTATGCCCCAGACAATGGCCAGGGCCAGGGGTTTGAGAAAGGGGTCGCCTCCTCCGATGCAGTATGCTGTGGGGACTAAGCCGAAGCTGGTGGTAATGGTGGTAAGTATGACTGGCCTTAGCCTTAACTGGCCCCCCTTAATAATGGAATCGCGCCTATCAATGCCTTTTCGGCGCAGGCCGTTTATAAATTCAACCAGGACGATAGAGTCGTTAACAACTATGCCGGTCAGGCCGACTACACCCATCATCGCGAAGAATCCCAGGGGTAGGCCATGAAAAAAGAAAGCCCAAATTACCCCTATAATGCCAAAAGGAATAGCCATCATTATCACAAAAGGTTGAACCAACGAATTAAATGAGGCGGCTAAAATCATAAAGATAAGAAACATAGCCAGGCCAAAAGCAATTAGAAAGCTCCTTGCTGTCTCAATATTTTCTTTTTGCTCTCCTCCGTACTCTATCTTATAGTCAGGATACTTGCGGGGAATATCCTTAAACTTAGCGGCTAAAAGTTTATTGACTTTTATAGAAGTGGTATGCTTATTATCAACGTCAGCCCTTACCGTAATTACCCTGCGTCCGTCTAAGTGGGTTATAGACGCGGAGGCTGTCCCTTGCTCCAGACGCGCCACTTTTTTTAGCGGAACAAGGTGGCCATATTTATTGGGAATAACTATTTTTTCAAAGGTGACTTCTTTATTGCGTATCTCTTCGGGGAAACGCACCAGAACGTCAATCTCCTCTTCCGCCTTGGTAGGCTTAATGGAGGTAGCTACTCCTCCCTTAAAGGCATATCTAATGGATGAAGCAATCTCCTCTATTGACAAAGATGAACTGCTTGCCATTTTTTCATCAACTAAAACCCGCGTCTCACTCCTGCCGGCTTCATAACTTGAAGCGACATCCGAGACACCTTTTATACCTGCCAGATAAGCTGATACCTCATCGGCAATATCCTCTAATACCGCGAAATCCTCACCTCTTATTTCAACGGCAACAGCTTTCCCTACCGGCGGGCCCTCTTTTTCTTTTTCAAAATACACCTTTTCAAAACCACTGACATCTTTTAATCCGCTTCTTAAATTCTCAATAATCTCAGACACTGTTTTATCTCTGTAATTAAAAGGTGTCAGATTAACCGTTACCTGAGCTACGTGGCTTCCCTGCTTGCCGTACTCATCAAACATCCAGCCCATCCCCATCATACCTACCTGAGTCGTGTAAGACTCAAGCTGGGTATCCGGTAAAGCGGCGACTTCTTTTTCTATTTGTCCGACAAGCTCATTAGTTGTATATAAATTTGTCCCTACAGGCGCTTCGGCTCTTATATAAAACTGCTCTATGGCCTCTTCTGAGCCAAAAAGAACAAAGTCCATCTTTTTTGCCAGGGTAAAGGTGCCTAAAAGAACAATAACTAAGCCAAAGATAACCCAGTAGCGTCTATTTAAGGCCCTATTCAACAATCGGGTGTAAAACTTCACCAACCATTTAACGTGAGAAAGCTCCATGCCGGATTTTCCACCCTGCTTTTTGGCGCGCGGCCGCTTTACAAAATCGGCAAAATGAGAAGGTAGAATAATCAAGGCCTCAAGAAGCGAAGCGCATAAAGCAATAATAACGACTATGGGGATGCCTTTGATAAATTTACCCATTATGCCGGGCAGGAATAAGAGGGGCGCGAAGGCGGCCATAGTTGTCAAAACAGCGGTTATGACAGGTTTCAAAACTTCCTCTGTGCCCTTTATGGCTGAGGCGCGCGGATCCATCCCCGCCTCCAGATAGCGAGAGCAGTTTTCAGCTACAATGATACCGTCATCTACCAGCATACCCAGGACTATAATAAGGCCAAACATTGTAATCAGGTTAACACTTATATCAAAGTAACCCATAATGGCCAGGGTGGCGCCAAAAGCAATAGGAATCCCCAAGGCGGTTAAAAAGGCCGTTCTGTGATGCAAAAAAAACACCAGGACGCAAATCACCAGGGCGAACCCGATAATGCCGTTATTTCTTAATACACCCAATCTTCGCCGTATATAATACGAGATATCGTTTATGTAATTAATCTCTAAGTTTTTAGGGGCATTTTGAACAAAACCGGCGGTTTGCTTTTTAACGTCGTCTACAATGTTTATCGTATCACCGCTGGATCTCTTGATAACAGTAAGCATTATCGACCTGGTACCGGAACTCTTGTTTATAACCTCTTCATCCTCAAAATAAAATCTAACGGCGGCAACATCCTTTATCCGCAGCCAGTTACCCATATCATTAGCGCGTATAATTACGTTTTCTATTTCTTCTACAGTATGAAATTCTCCCGTAGTCCGAATGACAATTTCTTTCTCACCCCGCATTTTTCCCGCGGGAATACTCATATTGCGTCTCTTGAGAGCGGCCATTATCTCCTTGAGGCTCAAATGAAACTCCCTCAATTTATCAGGGTCCACCTCTACCCATACCTCGGGATCACGCCAACCCTGGCGGGAAATTGAAGATACTCCTTCAATGTCCTCAAGCCTATCCTCCAGCCTTTCGGCATACTCCTGCAGCTGAAACTCCGTTAAATCGCCGCTTAAGGCTACTTTTATAATGGGAATTTCCCCTGAGGTAATTTCAGTTACAACGGGTTTTTCCACATCATCCGGCAGATTCCTGATCCTGTCTACCGCCTGCCGTATTTCATCGACCACCTTATCCTTATCTTTAAGATCCTGGCTGAGCTCCAATTGAATTGTTGAAAGGTTGTCAATTGAAGTTGAGGCCATCTCTTCAATCCCATCAATGCCTTTTAGCTCCTTTTCAATGGGAACAGTTACGAGTTTTTCCACCTCAGCCGGCGAGGCGCCCGCATAGAAGGCGCGAACTACAACCACGTCAAAAGATACTTCAGGAAACGCCTCTCTCCTGATCTGATAAACGAAAATTGTCGCGAATCCGGCTATAAGTATAAAAAGCGATATTAAATTTACAAGCAGTGAATGTTTAACTGAAAATTCTGAAATTTTCATTTTAAAAGTACTCTTTAGTCATTTACGGCTATTATGCCTTGATGGGAAAGATTGGCAAGTATTGTATTCTTGGCCAGTCCAAGCTCTACCTTTGAAAGGCGGTATTCAAAGTAAGCCCGGGCAAGATTTAACTGGGCGCTTAGTAAATCATTTTGAAACCTTATAAGCATATCGGAACTTGAACGGCCGTACATAACCCTTTTTTGCTCTTCATCAAGCTTTGCCTGCTCAAGCTTAACAACTTTGCTCCACTTTTCTATTTTCTCGGCGTCAAGATTGACCCCCCTTACCTTATTATCTAATTCACCCACAATAGCAAGCTCCAACTTTTTAAGGCTAATAAGCGCCTTTTTCTTTAAAAGCTGAGCTTTTTTATATTGAGATTCCGCCTTTCTATTTTCAAGAGGCAGGCTGATATTAACTCCAAAATAATAATCAGAGTTATTCTCATCAAATACGTCCCTGATTGCTTCACGGCCGCCGCCGTCAATACCGTTTCTTTTAAGGGAGGCAACTAAATCTATCTCCGGCCAGAGATTGTTCTTTTTTACAGTCACTTCTATCTTTTGCGCTTCTACCTCTTTAACAACTGCCAGATAGTCGCGCCTTGAGTTTATTGCCTGCTTCATATTAGGTATCAACTCCGTCTTTTGAGGCAAGACTTCGATTGTATCCCGCGGCATAAGAGAAGAGGCGGAATTTATGTTCAGGCTTAATTTAAGAAGATTTGAGGCGTTAAGTACATCATTTTCAGCCTCCCGGAGGTCAATTCTTCGGATATTTACGTTGGCCTTATTGGCAAAAAGGTCGGATTTTTCAGCTGTACCGCGAGAGAAGCGGTCGCTGTAAACTTCATACAAAAACTCCGCTTTATCAAGCATTCGCTTTTTCAACTCTACAACCCGGCAGTTAAAAACGATATTCCAGTACTCTACCTCAGCTTGAGCAAGAGCCTGTTCAATTTTATCCAGGCACAGGAGGTCTGCCTGCTCGGCATTTAACATCGCGACTTCTACATCTCCGCGGTCAGCTAAGCCAAAAAGGTTTTTACCTATAGGCTGTTTTACACTCAACTCCACCGCCGACTCATGGGATGGATTAAGAGTTACAAAGGCGGAGTCCGCGGCGCTTCTCTTATTTGTAAAATCAAGGCCGACAGTCGCGCCGCTCCCCAGTTTTTTAGAAACGCCGAAATTATAGTTGGCGGTATGGGAGTTACTGCCCAGAAAGGACGAGGTTGTTTTTAAAGAATTGTCCTCATAATCAGCTCCTGCCGAAATTATAGCATCAAATACACTCTTCGCGTCATCCAGATCCGTATATACATATTCCGCGTCAATTCTGGCAAGCTTAATATCCAGGTTGCTTTCTACAGCAAGCCGCATAACTTCATCGCGGTCTAAAGAAATAGCGGCCTCTTCCGCTTCAAGCCGGCAGGCGCATAAAACCGAACCCGTTAAATATAGAACTATAAGGATAAAAAAAGATTTTGTAATTTTCATTTTCTGAGTTAACCTGTTTAAAAAGCGCCGGGCTCCTTATGCTTTTTTATCTTCAATCACTTTGACCAGTTTCTTCAAAATCTTAATATACGACTTACGCTCTCCCTCCGATAAGCATAGGGCGAGCTCTTCCCATTTTCTTCTTACTATCTGGAGGATAACAGTTACAGCCTTTTCTCCTTTGACTGTCAGCTTAACAATCACCTCTCTTCTGTCGGTTTTACTTCGTTGGCGGCTGACGTATCCGCCCTTTCTCAGACGCTCAATCACACCGGTCGCGGTCGGTACAGACACTCCTTTTTCCCGCGCAAGCTCGCCGACCTTACAGGTTTTAAGATCGCTTAAGGTAAGCAGAATAACAATCTGTGAGGCTGATAAATTCAGGCGCGATAATTTTCGGTCCTTAAGGCTGCGCATTAGTTTCATATACAGAAGAACCATTTCCTGAGCTACCTGCTTAACATTGGAATTCATTTATCTCTCCTAATAGTTAGTATGCCTAAATATTAACATACCATATCAATTTTGTCAAGGCCCCGCTCGAAATATTATTTTTCTTGAATTTGAGCTG
>DAOVNW010000068.1 GCA_030630095.1 Candidatus Omnitrophota bacterium | reverse complement strand
TATGCTTAGATTTTTGTCGGTAAGTAATGAGGTGTATCCGCATGCTAAAGATTATCTTCAAACTATTTTTGCCGGCAGTATATTTTTCTTTTACGGCTTTTTCGTAACTTTTGTCATCAGAGCTGAGGGAAATCCTGTATACGCGACGATGATGATGGTTGTTGCTACAATTATAAATCTTATACTGGATCCCATATTTATTTTTCTGCTGCACATGGGCACAGTCGGCGCGGCCCTGGCTACAATAATTTCAGAGGCGGTTATTGTGCTTATGGGGCTGTTTTATATAATGCGCAAGCACGGGCTGCTGCATATCAGGCGTAAACATTTGCATTTTAACTGGCCGAATATCGCAAGGATCGCCTTCCTCGGGCTCTCGCCCGCTTTGATGGATATCGCGGCAAGCCTTCAGGTAGGTTTGCTGAATTCCCGGCTGGTGCGCTGCGGCGGTGATATAGCTGTGGCCGCCATGGGAATAATTTTTTCCATCACTTCTTTGATCGCTCTGTTTACTTTCGGCATGGCAGCAGGAATGCAGCCTTTGATCGGATATAATTACGGAGCAAAAAACTATAAGCGGGTTAAGAATATATTTTCTTACGCGTGTTTTAGCACAGTGGCCATATTATTGTTCGGAGTTGCCGCTATTATTGTTTTCTCAGAACAAATAGCAGCGCTTTTTTGCCGCAGCGATCCTGAGCTTATTAAACTCAGCGGGCACGGACTGCGTATTTTTATTTTCATGTACCCGCTTGTGGGTTTCCAGATATTAGGTACGCGATATTTCCAGTCTATAGGCAAAGGATTGCATTCGGTTTTAATAGGCCTATCAAGGCAGTTATTTATTTTTATACCGGTACTTTACCTATTCTCCGGTATGTTCGGTGTAGAGGGTGTGTGGTTCAGCAGCCCGGTGGCTGAGATGCTGGCTACTGTGGTCACAATGCTTTTTTTAACCAGGGAAATGAAAGCGCTGAATAAGAAATTAAAAAATACTCTTTTGAATAAAAATCCTTAGGGAGTTTTATTCTCTGGACTTTTAGTCCATAACTTCAGTATAATTAAAGGGAGACATTGCGATTAGAGCGCGAGATATTATTCAACAGGTATGCGAAAAATATGGGGTAGAAGTTGTTGATGTTGAAAAGGCATATAGAAAAAGTGATCAAGTGCTGTATTACACTTATGATACGCGTTGGAATCCCCGCGGGGGGGGGGGTAAAACCGGCTATTGATTTGACTGTGGAACTGATAAATAAGAATTAGTTTTCTATAAGCTTGCTTCAAATTTCCTAAAGTTATATAATATATTTACTATTTAAGGTTGGGCAGTAAAACTTGACTAAAAGATAAGCAAAGTTTGAAAGGAGGAAAGTATGAAAAGAAGATTTGTAATAAGTGGTTTAATTGTTGCCGCGGCTTGTTTTTTCCTGACAACGTCTTTATTTGCTCAGGTTGAGGTAGCAAGAGGTAAATCCGGAAATGATTTTGTTAAAGAGGCTAAAGAGCATGTGCAAGAGATTTCTAAAGAGGAAGCAAAAAGGATATACGATACCGATAAAACTACTCTTTTCATCGATGTTCGGCCTCACTCAGAATATATAGAGCATGGATATATATCAAGAAGATTGGATTTGCCTGCGGGTAAATTAATCTTTGATGCAAGAATGAGAATGCCTAATAAAGATACCCCTTTAATTACTTACTGTAAAAAGGGAAAGAGGTCAGCGATAGCAGCTTGGCAGTTGGTTCAGCTGGGTTACACCAATGTTAAATATTTAGAGGGTGGTATATTGGCTTGGAGGAAAGCCGGCTATCCTATTGTAATGTCAGCTTATGCTGGTGTAATTAATATGCCTCCAGGAAAAACACCGGAGGATTTTTTAAGAGAGGCAAAGGGGCTGGTAGGAGGAGGGGTATCTCCGGCTGAGGCAAAGCAAAGATTGGATTCTGATATAAGAACAGTTATCCTTGATGTTGCTACAAGAAGAGAACATGCCATATTAGGTAATACAATTCCAGGTTCTATACTCACCGGTTACGGCGCGATTGTCTTTACGGATTTTATGAAAAAGACAGTTCCTGATGCGAACACTCCTATAATTACTACCTGCTCTGCCGGTAAGAGAGGATTATTAATAGCTAAGGTGTTGAAAGAAATGGGGTACAAGAATGTAACTTATATACAGGGAGGACTTAAGGCTTGGAAAAAAACAGGGTTACCTTTAAATAAATATATAGCAAATTAAGAATGAGGGATGAGTTGTAAGACTTAGCGAAGATGAGGTATATTATGAATAAAGAAAAGGAAGGGGGAGTAAAGATGAGGAAGGCAATAGTTTGTGCGGGCGTGGTGTTTGTTTTTACTTCTTGGTTAGTTCAAGCAGCCCAGGCTGATGAGTTATTAGAGTTGAAGCTGCGCATGAAGATGATACAAAACCAGATGGAAACTTTGCAAGAAAAGATTGAGAAGTTTGGGGCTGAAAGGTCAGGGAGGATTGAGACACCGGTTCAGATCGAGGCACCAACTCAGATTAAGGTGTCAACTCAGATTGAGGCGCCAAAAGGTAAAACAGGTGTGGATTTTGGTAATGAGGCAAAAAGATATGTGCAGGGTATTTCTACATATGAAGCAAAGAGTATATTCAATAGCGATAAGAGTACTATTTTCGTGGATGTCCGGCGTCGCTCAGAGTATGTAGCGGATGGTTATATTGAGGGGTCTTTAGATTTGTCTTTGGGCAGATTAATCTTTGATATAAGAATGAGAATTCCCAATAAAGATGTTCCTATAATTACTTACTGTAAGAAGGGGATGAGGGCAGCAATAGCCGGCAGCCAGCTTGTCCAGATGGGCTACACCAATGTTAAATATTTAGAGGGTGGGATACTGGGTTGGAAGAATGCTGGTTATCCTGTTGTAATGTCAGCTTATATGGGTAAAATTAAGATGCCCGCGGGAAAAACACCGGAGGATTTTTTAAGAGAGGCAAGGGGGATGGTAGGAGAAGGGATATCTCCAATTGAGGCAAGTAGAAGAAGGGATTCCGATCCAAACACAATGATCCTTGATGTTGCCACTAGAAGAGAACATGGTTTATTAGGCAAGATTGAGGGTTCTTTAATAATGGATGCCGGTAAAGTAGCTTTTAATATTAAGAAGAAGGTTCACGATGCCAACGTTCCTATAATTACTACCTGTACTGCTGGTAAGAGAGGATTATTAACAGCTAAGATATTAAAAGAGATGGGATATAAGAATGTAACTTATATCCAGGGAGGCCTTAACGCTTGGAAAAAAGCAGGTTTACCCACAGCAACTTATGTATCGGGAGAAGAACAGTTGTAGAGTAAGAACAAAATTAACAAAAAGTTCTGAAATAGAAATTAACCGCGGGGTTTAAAGAGAAGAAATAGTTTTTTAAATTAACCTGAATAAAAAAGAGTTGGTCTGTTTGTAATTTTGCTTGCCCCGTAGGAAATCTTTTGGTTTCTTGCGGAGGTATTGTAAATTGTAATTTAACGATGCTGATAAATATATTAACTCTGTATTTCTGCTTTGCTGAATGCAGGGTAAATTTTCTTTGAGTCGGCAGGGATTCCCGGGAATTTTTCCGTGAGAAATTCCTCGGGGCAATTTGACTATACTCTTAACAAAATATTTATTTTGTCAAGGGCGAGTCTTAGTGAGGAGAGGAGGGGAAACAATGAAAATTATGGGGTCTATTCGCAGTAAAATGGTGGTTGTATTTGCTTCAATATTGATTGTTGCAATTGTGATTGTGGGGGTTATTGCTTACGGTATATCTAAGCGCGTTCTCTTGGAGACGGTTGAAAAAGATTTAGACGGTTACGTTCAGGAATTTGATATTTTCTTGACGGCTAATCCGGATATGGATTTTGATATAATTGAAAAGATATGTAATGAGGACATAATTATAGGGAAAAGCGGGTTTATTTTTATTGCTGATTCATTGGGGAATCTGTTAGTCCATAAAAAAGCCCCGGGTGAGAATTGGGCGAATAAGCCTCACATTAAGGAAATTATCACTAAAAAAGAAGGCAGAATAAGATTTCTTTCACCAAAGACAAATACGTATAAGATAGCCAGTTTCAGGCCTCTTGAAGATTTTGGCTGGATTGTTGTTGCCAGTGCCTTTGAGGACGATTTTTTAGCGGAGCCCCGGGCCTTAATGGTACGGAATTTGGCTATGATGGGTTTGATGATTGCTATTTTAGGAGCTTTGATTATTTTCTTCTTTACCAGTTTATTGATCAAGCCGCTATTTATGGTTACTACTGCCGCGATGGGACTTGCTTCCCGGGCAGGCGATCTTACCGAGAAGATAAAGGTCACCAGCCACGATGAGATTGGAAAGTTGGCTGAGGCATTTAATTCGATTGTTGATTCTATGCATGATATGGTTTTTCAGATTCGTAACTCTGCCGGTAAGGTGGCTACCTCTAGTCAACAGCTCTCAAGCTCATCAGAGGAGATGAATGCCTCAACCCAAGAGGTATCTACAGCTGTCCAACAGATTAATAGAGGGGCAACCACTCAGGCAAAACGGGCAGAGGAGGCTTTTAACATAATGGGGAAGGCTGCAGGTTCCTTGAATCAAATAATGGAAAACGCCCAAACAGCAACTGGCGGCATAACTAAGGCAAGTGACCAGGCAGAGATTGGCCGTACCGCCGCTCAAGACACAGTAGAAAAAATAAACCGTCTTACTGAAACAGTAAATAATACTGCTGAAGTTATTCAGGGTTTAGGAGAAAGCTCACAACAGGTTGGCGAGATTACTGAAACAATTACTTCAATTGCTGACCAGACAAATCTGCTTGCTTTAAACGCGGCAATTGAGGCAGCCCGTGCCGGAGAAGTCGGGCGAGGCTTTGCCGTAGTTGCCGAAGAGGTAAGAAAATTGGCTGAGGGTTCGGCTGATGCAGTAAGAAAGATTGGTAATTTGATTAAGTCTACCCTGACCGAGACCTCTCGGGCAGTGAACTCGATTGAGACAAGTTCTAAAGAGGTGCAGGAAGGAAAGATGTTAGTTGCCAATATTGCCAATCTTTTAAGCGAAGTCAACATGGCAATTAAGGAAGCTGCTGTGATTACCAAAGAGATTTCTGAGGCAACCGTAGAACAGGTTAAGGGAACCGAGAAGGTAGTTGAAGTAATAAAAGAGGTAACTACTATCGCCAGAGATTCAGTCTCCAGCACTCAGCAGGTTTCCTCAAGCGTTGAAGAACAGACCGGCTCAATGCAGGAGATGAGCTCTTCAGCACAGGAACTTGCCCGCATGGGAATGGATCTAAAAAATATGGTAAGTAAATTTAAGTTAAAGGATAGTTAAAAAGATCAAAAAAAGGCAAAAAAATTATAATTATTTAAAATAGGGACATATCCTAATTTAAGCTGCCCCCTATCGTGCAAATGTGATATTCTCCATCTATGCCGCGTATTGCTTGCCTTATAGCGCCGGGATACCCGCACCGCATTGTACAACGAGGGAATAATCGGGAAGCGGTATTCTTCGAGAATAAAGATTGCCGGCGTTATTTTTATTTCCTTAAAAAGTTCAAAAAAGAGTATTCCTGCGCGTTACACGCCTATTGTTCATTAAGCAATCATATTCATC
>DAOVNW010000130.1 GCA_030630095.1 Candidatus Omnitrophota bacterium | reverse complement strand
ATTTCCACCTGAAATTTTAGCTTTAATCTTTTACCGCGCCTTTTCTCAAAAATACTATAATCATCATTCATAGCCTTACACCTTATCCTTTGTTACTATTATACCACCATTAAACGAAGGCGCAAGAAAATAAATGCTGATGAAATATATATTGAAACAAAGTCTGTTTAATGTTATAATATAGAAATTCTAAAATATAAAAAAGGAGAAACTAATGAAAGCCGTATCACAATTGAATAAAAAGAGAAAGATTTCCATAAAATACCTTTGTCTAATAATGCTGGCCGGACTTCTTGCCGTGTCGCTTGCATCCTGTTCAAAAAGCAAGGAAGAACAGGCTCGACAATTTTATGACTCAGGAGTAACTCACGCGGCGGAAAATAAAATTCCCGAAGCCGTTATCAGCTTCAAAAACGCCATTCAGCTAAATCCTGAATTCGCTGAAGCCCGCTATAAACTGGCCGTCTGCTATATAAGGCAGGGCAAAGTGCCGCCAGCCGTAAAAGAGCTGGAGACGGCACACAATTTAAGCCCTGACAATACTACTATAAAGCTGGAGTTAGCTAAGGCCAATCTTCTGATTAATGAAGTTGACAAGGCCATAAAGCTATCTCAGGAGGTTACTGAAACAAATCCCTTAGATGCCAAGGCATACCTTGTTCTTGCCCGCTGTTATCTGGCAAAGAAATCATTTGACAAAGCCCTTGATAACGCCGATCACGCTTCAAAGCTTGACTCTAAGCTGGCGGATTCTTTTCTGGTTAAGGCCGCGATTCTGCTAAACGCGAACAAAACCAAAGAAGCAGTAGCAGTTTTAAAAGACGGAATTAAATCCAGCCCGAAAAACACGAGCCTCCATCTTCAGTTGGGACAGATATACACCGGCCGCGGCAAGTATGAACTCGCCTTAGAAGAGTACAAAACAGCTTTAAAAATTAAACCCAAATCAGTCCCTGCAAGGCTGGCTATTGCCAACGCCTACCTCACCTTAAACAAGCTGGATGAATCTCTTATGGTATGCAAAGAACTTACTGAAGATAAGGTCGACAACCTGGCAATCCATTTTATAATGGGCTCCTCTTACTTGAAAAAAGGGGAGTACAAAAAGGCCTGCGAAAAGTTTTATCTGATTAATGAACAAAACCCAAAGCTGGAAGAGGTGCACTTTAATCTCGCCTTCTGCCTCAATCAACAAGGCAAAACCGAACAGGCAATAAATCATTTAAAAGAAGCTTTAAAAATTAATCCTAAGAGCATAAACACCCTTTATGAACTGGGACTTATTCATCTAAAGAAAAAGGAGTACGACCTCACTTATGTCAAAGCTGAAAAATTAAAGGAGCTTTATCCTGATAATCCCGCCGGCTATGAATTGGCGGGACGCGCCTGTTTAGTTCAGAATAACATTTCAGACGCCCTAAGCAATATGAAGAAAATAGTTAAATTAAGGCCTGAGGTGGCTCAGGGCCACATTACTCTAGCCGGCATCTATATGTCACAAGGCAATATTGAAGAGGCCGAAAAGCAGGCCAAGATCGCGCTCAAACTTGTACCCGACAGCCCGGAAGTAAATAATCTATACGGGGCTATTATGGCCGCTAAAGAGGAGTACACCAAAGCCGCTATCTATTTCAATAAGGCTATAAAGCTAAGAAAGGACTTTTTGCTTCCCTATTTCTCCCTGGCACGAATATACACTCTCCAGGAAGAATATAACAAAGCGGAGGAAGAGCTCAAGAAGGTACTAAAAATAGCGCCTGACAACATCGATAGCCGCCTGGGACTGGCAACGCTTTATGCTATGCGGGGCGAGACGGACAAAACTACTAAAGAACTCCGGCTTATTCTCGAGAAAAACCCTGATTTAAGTCCTATCCAGCTTAATCTCGGCAAACTCTACACCCAGGCCGGCAAATATAAAGAGTCGGAAAAACTGGCAAAAAAGATAATAACAAAAAACCCGGAGAGCCCATTGGGCTACTATATGCTGGGCAATACCTATCTTGCTCAGGAAATGTATGAGCCGGCTCAAGAGCAGTTTGAAAAAATAATAGAGCTTATACCGGAAGATGTCACCGCCCACTACAACCTGGCAAGCGTGCTTGCTAAGAGAGGTAATTTTATAAAGGCAAAGGCCGAGTATAAAAAAACACTGGAGATAAATAAAGACTTTAATCCGGCTTCGCTGGCCTTAGCCAATATCTATATCAGCGAAAAGAAATTCACAAGCGCCAAAAGCATCTACTCTGAATTACTGGCTAAATACCCTGATAACATCTATGTCCTGCTTCAATTGAGCAGTATCTATTTAAACGAAGGCAGTAACGATAAAGCCATTAAGGGCTTTAAAAAGGCCATAGCAATATCTCCTGATTTTATACCTCCCCGTATGAGTCTAGCCTTAGCCTATGATAAAATTATGAAGGAAGAAGATGCTATTAAAGAGTACAAAGAGATAATAAAGTTGGTGCCCGATTTCCCGCTGGCCTACAACAATCTTGCCTGGCTTTATCAGAAAAAAGGCAATTTGGATGAGGCACTGACGCTCGCCAAAAAGGCGGATGAACTCGCCCCCAAGCAGGCCGCTATTATGGACACTCTCGGCTGGATTTATTTTAAAAAGGGAGACATCAAAGAAGCGGCTTCTAATATTGCCGCCGCGGTTAAATTAGCATCTGAGGATGCCACAATAAATTATCACATGGCCGCCGTCTGCAGTAAGCAGAACAAAAACAGCCAGGCACTCACCTACATCACAAAAGCGCTTGAAATAAACCCCAAATTGGAAGACGCGAAAAAACTGCTTGAGGAAATAAAAAATAAGTAATCAACAACAGTATATTTGATGGTGAATAGCAGATAGCGTTTAGCGGATAAAATACAAAAACGGACAATAGAAGTGGATATATACAAATCTTCTATTGTCCGTTTTTTTGACTGTTATTTCTCTTTGCCAAATACCCCGTCCCGACTTTACAGTGAGACTGCGGGGAACTTTATTTTATAAGCATACAAACTTAATAAAAAAGGTAGGATTTAGTATTCAGTATCTCGTGTTTTATATTTTAACACCTATCCAATCCTCGCCCGACCCACTGTCCCACCTACGAGGTGGGACAGTGGGTATTTCATTCAAGACATAAATCCTTTATTGATTTTAATTCTCTCTGATATGATATTTGATCATCTACAAATTCTTTATATGAAATAGGGTCTATGTCTAAAAGTTCATCGAATTCGCAAATTTTATCTTCTTCTTTTTCAATGTTAGACAGATATTCATTATAAGATGAGGTGTGCCATTGTTCGGGAATATTGACTAAATACGCGGTAACTGGATTTAAATGCACATATCTTGTCAAGTGAATCAATTGCTCATCAGATTCAACCAGCACCCTCTTTGACCTACCTTCCCATAAGGGGCCTTTTCTATTATATTTTATATTAAAATAGCGAGTGTAACTATTAAACACATTACTTGTAAAAATTGAAATTCCATCATCTTGTAACTGATTTAATATTAAATGAACGTGGGTGGGCATAATACAGTAGGCAACTATCTTCACGAGCCTCCCTTGATCGGATTCAGGAAGCAGCTCTTTAATTCTCCTGCTATCATCTGAATTCGTTTTAGTAAACTTAGAAAATTTTGTACGGGGATTCTCAATCTGGTAATATCTTATGGTATTTAGTATGCGAGAAAACTCTGTGATATCATTGAATATTTTATAACCCGCAATACTTTTGTT
>DAOVNW010000059.1 GCA_030630095.1 Candidatus Omnitrophota bacterium | reverse complement strand
TTAACTTAATGATATTTAAACATTGTGTATAGTAGGAAATTATAGAAAGACCATTAAAAGACTATTAAGAATTGAATATCCCGATGCCTAGTATCATGTGTTAAATCGCGGAAGAAGGCGGGAAAACATATTTTTCTCCGATAACAACTATAAACTATTTTTGAAGAAATAGTAGAAATGCTTAAGTTAAAAGTTAAGACTTGACCCCTTACTACTTGATAGAGATACAGCCCGTATCCTCTGAAATGGTAATAACAATAGACTTTCCGGTAGCTGTGTTCTGGATAGTGATAGTCTCATAAATGACAGCGTCACCGTCAGAGGCGCTTCCGTCAGGGCTGAATTGTATGAAGTACTCGCCCGGACTATTATCTAAGCTGGTTGTTATATTAAAAGGGGCTGACAGGGTTATCTTTTCGGTTTTACCCACTTTGTTCGCAGGCAAAAAGCCTACACAGGTATTCATATATATCTTCATAGCAATAAAGTTGCTTGGGCCTATCTTGGCAGTGAAGTCATAAGTATCATTCTGGGCTTCAGCGTAACCTTTAGCAATTCGCAAAGTTGAGGTGATTCTTCTAGCGGCTCCCTTGAGCTCCGTACTGCCGCGGCCGCCCCAAAAGTTGGGTAAAGCTATGGCAATTACGATAAACATTATAGTAATTACCACCATCATTTCCATAAGCGTAAAGCCTTTTAAGAGTTTACCTTTTTTAACTCGTACTCTTTTCATCATAAGCCGCCATTTAGTTCAACAACGCAATTTTAATCCCAGCTGTTTATCTCGTCCATTTTACCATTCACCCAGATATCAAAGGGATTTTTAGTACCGCTGTGATCAGTGCCGGGGCCATATTTATATATAGTCCCCCATGGATCATTTATCCCACTGCCTGATATATCACCTGCGCTGAAACTCATATAGGGCCCGTCCCAGCCGGTTGTATCGCCGCTCCTGTCATCCTGCAGGTAGTACCAAAAACTGTTACCTGAGCCGTCTCCCAGAGGATAAGAGCCGACGTTAAGTTTATACATCTCAAGAGCTGTCTCTAAGGCCGAAATGGTAACCCTGGCCTTTTCCTCTCTCGCCTCCCTGATAGCCCTGAAGGCTCCGGTTGTCATCAAGCTGGCCAGGATGCCGATAATAACAATCACAAACATCATCTCTATAAGGGTAAATCCCGCTAAGAGGTTATTTTTTTTAATCGTTCTTCTTTTCATCATAAACCGCCATTTTATCCAAAACGCCTTTAATCCCAGCTGTTTATCTCGTCCATTTTACCATTCACCCAGATATCATAATCTCTATCATCATTTCCCGGGCATTTATACTGGTAGGGATTGCCCCAGGGATCCATATATTTAGTTCCTCCTGAGGCGGCAGGTACATCCAGATCTTCATCCACAAAGCTCATATACGGGCCGTTCCATGCCGAGGAAACATCGAGGCTCCTGTCATCCTGCAGGTAATATTTAAAGGCATTATCGTCGTCGGAGGCTTCTTCCGGCGGATAATCTGCTACATCAGACTCGTACATTGCCAGAGCCGCCTCTACAGCGGAAATGGCCGCCGCCGCTTTACTTTCTTTAGCATCCTCTATGGCCTTAAAGGTCGCCGCTGAAATTAAACCGGCGAGGATGCCGATAATAATCATAACCACCATCATCTCAATCAGGGTAAAACCTTTGCTTTTCATATTTCTCACCAGTTATTAACACCTTCTCCGGAACCATCCTCTATATCAACAAAGGCGGGATTATGAACCCCGGGGTAGTTCCTGTAGTTATAAGCATTGCCCCAGGGATCATTTACCGCGCGACCTGATATATCATCATTATCAAAGGTCATATAGGGCCCGTTCCATGCCGAGGAAACATCGAGGCTCCTGTCATCCTGCAGGTAGTATTTAAAGCTGTTATCCCAAGAAACGTCTTTTGGCGGGTAGGAGCCGATGTCAGACTCATATCTGGATAGGGCTGAGGCAATCGTCGAAATAACCGCTTCTGCTTCGCTCTTCTTCGCGTCCTGCAAGGTTTTAATGGCGGTGGCAGTTACCAAGCCTGCCAAAATGCCCATAATAATCAACACAATCATCATCTCTATTAACGTAAATCCGCTCTTTTTCACTTTACTATCCTTTTAATACAATTATATCATATTCCCCTGTTTATCTCAATATAGCGTAAAATTCCTATTCCTATTCGGTTTTTCTTTACTGCATACCAATGCTTGACATCAGCTGAATTAACGGCAGGAACATGGCGATAACGATAAAGCCGACAATAAGGCCCATGCTGATAATTAATAAAGGTTCAATTATCGATGTAAGCGCGCTTATGGTAGTGTCCACTTCACCGTCATATATATCCGCCACTTTAATCAACATATTATCAAGGGAGCCGGTCTCTTCCCCGACATCAATCATATTGACGACCATAAGAGGAAAAGCCCCGCTTGCCTTAAGAGGGCCGGCAATAGACTCACCTTCTCTAATGCTGTCATGCACGCGGCCTAAAGCCTGGGATATAAGTTCATTAGTCATCGTGCCCCTGGTAATTCTCAACGCCTGTAAAATAGGAACTCCGCTTGATATCAGGGTACCAAGTGTTCGTGAAAACATGGCAACTTCAATTTTCCTCGTCAGCTCCCCCGCTATCGGCAAACGCAGCTTTATCTTATCAATAAATAGCTTAAACTTTTTCATCTTTGAAAAGACGTTATATGAAATTATCAAAGCAGCCACCAGCCCCAAACCTAAACCTAAACACAATGGGTTCTTAAACATACTGGATAAATTCATTATAAGCATCGTCGGCAGGGGCATTTCTTCTATGTCCATAGTAGCAAAAATATCCATAAATTTAGGTATAAGAAAAAGGATTAAAAATAAAAGTACGGCCGAGGAAAAAATTACCACCAGAACGGGGTAAGCCATAGCCGACTTAACCTTTCTGATAAGGGCCAAACTTTTTTCGTTGAATTCCGCCAGCCGCTCCAGAACTATCTCCAGTACACCGCCGGCTTCACCCGCCTTTATCATATTAATATACAAGGAATTAAAATTTTTCGGATACTTGGCCAAGGCCTCGCTCAAAGTCCCTCCTGCCGAAACTTCTTTGGAAAGACTTTTTATAATGTCTTTTAAAGGCCCCAGTTTTAACTGGTCATGCAAAACATTCAGGCTTCTCACTAGAGGCAGGCCGGCATCAATAAGTGTGGCCAGCTGGCGGGTAAAAAGGGCTACATCCTGGGTCTTAACAACACCTATACCTAAAAAAGGGATTACAATTTCTTTGTTCATTCCGCCTTTTTTGACAAGCGCTTTTACAGGCCCTCCGGAAGCAGACGCCGGCTCGGGCGCGAACTTAGCTTCAGCTTCAGTAAGTTGAATGGGATAATACCCTTTATCCTTAACCCGGCCGATAGCCTCCTGCGTATTAACGGCATCTACAAAACCGGATATCTCTTTCCCATTTGAATTTATAGCTTTATACTCGAACTTAGACAATGCTTACTCCTCCTTCCTTTAATAACCCTGGGTTTCACGGATTACCTCCTCAACGCTGCTCAGGCCTTCGTAAACTTTCAGCAGGCCGTCTTCCCTTAATGTACGCATGCCGGCTTCTATAGCGGCTTTGCGCAGAAGAGCAGTGTGTGACTTTTCCATAATCAAGGCCCTTATTTTATCATTCATTAGCAGTATCTCATATATCCCGATACGGCCTTTATATCCGATATCATTACACTCATGGCAGCCTTTTGCCCGGTAAAACTTCTTACCTTCAGCCTTCTGCGGATCCAAGTCAATCTGAGAAAGCTCATATTCAGAAGGGGTATAAAGCTCTTTGCATTTGGGACAAAGAATTCGTATCAACCTCTGAGCAATAATCGCTTCTACGGTAGAGGTTATTAAAAAAGGTTCAATGCCCATATCTATCAGCCTTGCCATCGAACTCGGGGCATCATTTGTGTGGAGTGTGCTGAAAACCAGATGTCCTGTTAAAGAGGCCTGAATGCTGATTTGGGCCGTCTCTTTATCCCTAATCTCCCCTACCATAATAATATCCGGATCCTGCCTCAATATATGCCTCAGGCAGGTGGCAAAGGTCAGGTTAATCTTAGGCTTAATGCTTACCTGTATAATGCCGGCGATATCATACTCTACCGGATCTTCGGTAGTAATAATTTTAAATTCAACCTTATTTACGCTTCTCAGGCACGAATAGAGGGTAGTTGTTTTGCCGCAGCCGGTAGGCCCCGTAGACAGAATGATGCCATTGGGTTTATGTATTAAGGAAATAACCTTTTCTTTTTGATCCGGCATTAATCCTATCTCGTCCAGAGATAAGCTTACCACACTCCTGTCTAAAACTCTCATAACTACGCTCTCACCGAAAATTGTCGGCAAAGTAGAGACCCGCAAGTCAATGCTTCTGCCCATAACCCTCATCATAATGCGTCCGTCCTGCGGTATTCTCGACTCGGCTACATCTAAATTAGCCATAACCTTTATTCTGGATGTAATAACCATGCTCAAATTTTCCGGCGGATGGGTTATCTCGTACAAAACTCCGTCAACCCTGTATCTCACCTTAAACTCATCTTCAAAAGGCTCAAAGTGAATATCGCTGGCCTGATCCTTCACCGCCTGCAGTAAAACCAGATTAACCAGTTTAACCACCGGCGCCTGAGAAGCCATCTCCGTCAGGCCCGCTATATCCATAGTTTCTGTTATCTCTGAAGTTATAACCGCGGGGCTGCTTTCCTCTATCTCCCGGACCAAGTCGCTTAAGGATTCATTACCCTTGCTTCCCCCATAGTACTTTTCCATGGCTTCATTAATCACATTTTCACTGGCAATGACTCCCTGTACTTCGCAATTCAATACAAATCTCAAATCATCAAGGACATTAATGTTTAACGGGTCGGAGATAGCTACCGTCAACACGTTCCCTTCCCGCTTTACGGGAACAACATTATAAACCTGGGCTAAAGAAGCGGGAATCTCTTGTATAATCTCTTCGGGTATCTCCACTTTTTCCAGATTAGTAACTCTCATACCTACCTGGACACCCAGGGCAGCCAAGATTCTTTTTTCTTTGATAAAACCTAAATCAACAAGGACTCTTCCTAAAAGCTTTCCTGATTTCTTTTGCTCATCCAGAGCCTCATCCAAGTACTTTTGGGATATAATGCCCTGGTCTAAGAGTATCTCGCCCAGCGGTTTTCTTCTGAATTGCTCTCCAGCCATTATCTTCTGCCTACTCTCTCTTTGAACATAGTGTCGAACTGCTCCTCGTCAAAAGCGTTTTCATAAGCCGTATTTTTGGATATTACACCATTTTGATAAAGTTCAATCAGGGAAAAATCAAAAGGTTTCATGCCGTATTTTGAGCCCGTTTGAAGCTCAGAAGGTATCCTAAAAGTCTTTTTTTCCCGTATCAGACTCTGTATGGAAGAAGTAGATACCATAACTTCAAAACAGGCAATACGCCCTTTTTTGGACTTCTTCAGTAAAAGTTTTTGCGATAAGACCGCCAGAATGCAAGTTGAAAGCTGCATTCTCACCTGCTCCTGCTGATGAACGGCAAAAGAGTTTACCACCCTGTCAACCGTCTGGGCGGCATTAATAGTATGGAGAGTAGCAAAAACCAGATGGCCTGTTTCCGCTGCCAGAAGGGCTGCCTGTATTGTCGGCAGATCGCACATCTCTCCTACCAGGATAACATCGGGGTCGCTTCTTAATCCCCTGACTATCGCCTCCGAGAATGACGGCACATCCACACCCACCTCTCTTTGAGTTACAATGCTCTTCTTATGCCGGTGGTAATATTCAATGGGATCTTCAATAGTTATTATGTGGCGGTCAATATTTGTATTTATGTAATCTATCATTGTTGCCAGCGTCGTGCTTTTACCTGAACCCGTCGGGCCGGTAACTAAAATCAGGCCCCTCGATCTAAAAAGCAGATTCCTTACTTTATCCGACAGCCCTAATTCACTAAAAGTAAGCAGTTTGGAAGGAATAAGCCGCAGTGATATCCCTATTGCCCCTCTTTCACGGTAGACTGATGCCCTAAACCTGTTCTTGCCAAAACTAAAACCAAAATCACAGCCGCCTGCCTTACTAACTTTGCGCCTTTTTTCTTCATCAGTAATCTGATTCATCATACTTTCCATATCATCCGTCTTTAATTCAGGAAAGTCCAGAGACGCAAGGCGGCCGTCCAGCCTGAGTATGGGGGACTTGCCCACAGTCATATGAAGGTCAGACCCGCCCCTATTTATACATTCCATTAGTAGTTTGTTTATGTTAATCAATAGATACCTCTTATTATTTTATGGTGTGTTGTCAAAAATATCTAACTTTAAATAACCAATAATCAAGTTACAAGATATACCCCTATGGGGCACAGGCAAACAATATTCAAATTTCAATATCCAATAATCAAACATTCGCTCCTGTCTT
>DAOVNW010000086.1 GCA_030630095.1 Candidatus Omnitrophota bacterium | reverse complement strand
TTCAGAATTAATGGTCAGAAAAATTTGAGAATCCTGAAGCTGATCCCTATAACCAAAGTCACCCCCCACCTGATAATAGGCCGACCTGCCCCACAATCTGGAGGAGATGGCCTGATATCTTAACCAATAGTTATTAATAAAATTAAAACCTTTATCGGGTGTCTCTATGTGAAAACTGTCAAGCAAGTCAGTCCAGCTTTTTTTGACCTTCTCTAATGCCTCTTCCGCTCCCGTTATACAGCAATACCGCTCAATAAGCTTATCAACCTGCCTTTTATCCTTTGCCAGGCCTAAAGTAAAAACCACCTTCTTCTTCTGCCTGCCGTCTAATTTAACGTTTATATGCAGACTGCCGATAGAATCATTCCACTTCCCGTCACTATTCGAACATATTCCTTTTTTCACGGCTGCCGGCTCGCTAAAGTCTCCATATTGGCCTAAAAAATTCTCTTTGTCGCCCTCAAAAGAGACCGGCCTCACGCTTGAGGAATGAAAGGCAATGTAATCCCATGATTTATTCCACGCAATTCCATCCTGAGTCTGGATAGTCCAGAGTCTTTTCTCAGCCAGCAAAGCTTTTTGCTCGGGGTCATATTTGGTCTCAATAAACAACTTATGAAACTCTCTGTGGGCATCAGGAGCTACGCCCAGAGCCCATTCCAAATAGGTAAAGAGGCTTAGGTCTCTTTTCTTTGAACTCAGGTTTTCAAGCGTTAAAGACCATATTTCCAATGTATCATCCGGAGCCGCCAGAACGGTCAGGGTTGTCCGAATATCATTATGGAGGCTCTCAAAAGTACTAAAACCCAATCCATGGCGGCATTTGTAGTTCTTTGGACTTTTCTTTACCGGCTGATAAGTAGCTGACCAGAACTTACCGGTTTTGTTGTCTCTTATATAAATAAACTTGCCCCAGTTATCCCTGACAATGTCCTGATTCCACCTGGTAATCCTATTCTCACGCGCGTGTTTACACCAGCTGTAACCGCCTCCCGCCTGTGAAATAACCAAGCCGTAATTTTTACTGTTGGAAATTACATTAACCCACGGCCTGGGCGTCAGGGGAGTTTTTATTATATACTCTTTGCCATCCTCGCTAAAATAACCATACGAAGTATTATAATTTTTTTCTGCCATCTTAAAAAATTACTCCTCTTTAAGTACTTTGTCCACTTTAGGGCTTACCCTCTTGGCAAACTCTTCCGCGTCTATCTTGCCCAGAAGCAGGTAGTCAAGCTCCGGACGTATATACTTGTCTTCAGCTTCTCTCCACTTGGGGTGAAAAGGAGAGTAAACTACATATTTGACCGCTTCATTCAACATCCCCTTATTTAGCGGCTTCTTGGGATCGCCTGTCCAGTAGGGGCCTTCCGCAATCTTGATATTGGCGGGCTGCGCCAACCCTTTTTTAGCCATCGTAATCTGCCCCTCATCTCCTGCCAGAGCTTTTACTACCTCCCAGGCGGCCTCGGGGTTTTTGGTCGTCTTTAAAACACAGTAGGCGCTGCCCCCTGTTCCAAAAGCTCTCCTACCGCCAGGGCCTTTAGGAAACATAACAATGTCCCAGTCAAAGTTCTTAATATGTCTCAGCGCCGGGCTTTCCCAAATACCGGAGTTATACATAGCCACCTGGCCGGTCATAAAGAGCTGATTGGCGCTTTTACCGGAACTGCTTAAAGCTTCCGGATTAGGAGAAACTTTATACTTTGTATACAAATCAGTATAAAATTGAAGGCCCTTTAGTGTTTTCGGATCACTAAAGGCGCACTTAGTAGGATTGTCAACGCTATCGGCCATCCTGCCGCCGTAAGCATAGATAAAGTTCTCAAAAAAATGACTGTAAAAACCATACTGGACTGTTCTTCCCTTCGCGTCTTTCCTGGTTAAAGCATGAGCCTTTTCTAACATCTCTTCCATAGTCCAATCATCAGTAGGGTACTCTACACCAACCTCATCAAAGAGTCTCTTGTTGTAATAAACGCAGGCAAATGGCGCCGTATCCCGGGGAATACCCAAAATTTTGCCGTCTCTGGTAAACCTCTTGACTACATCGGGAAAGAAATCGCCAATATTAAAATCCGGATCCTTTTCAATAAAAGGCCTCAGGTCAAGAAACAGGTCGTGGGCCACAAAATCTACAAAAACTTTCACCTCCGCGAAAGCAACATCAGGAGGCGCTCCTCCGGCCACTCTGGTTAAAAGCTTGTTGGTATAATTTGAGATGCCCGGTGTGTGCTGAAGCTCTATCTTTATATTGGGATGTTCCTCCTGCCACTTTCCGGCAATACCTTCAATAATCTCAACCTCCTCGTGACTGCCCCAGTATGAAACCTGTATTCTCGGCCGCCCGTCCTTTTCCTTTGCGCCGCATCCAAAAAGACAAACTGTAACGGCTAAAGCCGCGATAAGCCCGATGAACCTAATAGGTTTTAACATCACTGCCATTCCCTCCTCTATTATCCCGCAACCTCTAACACTAATGTTTGTTATAAGTTACAAAGGCAAATCTCTTCCTTCCGCCAGAGTTAATTGAGTGTAATTTATCATAAGAAAACCCCGCAGTCAAGTAATTTCTTGTTCGCGGGGCAATTTTTTTAAAAAATTAAGGATTTGTTTTTTAAGTATTTCATCCTTTACCTTCATACACCCCTTACTTTTTTAAATAAGGCATAATCTCATTAGCAAAATTCTGGAAATGCGCAAGGTCATCGGCTTCCTTATCCGCCCGGGGAAGGCTTGAAAGACGCACCATAAGCCCCTGAAACTCTCCGCCCTTAAGCATATCCAGCACCAGGCGAATCTGCTGTTTGTTATAACTGGCATACATTTTGCTGCCGGCCGCGTACCAGTAAATAACTTGCTGAGTTCCTCTCGGCGTCTCAAAGATAAGCCTGTTAACTGCCAGCTTGCCGTCATACAACGATAATCGCACCAGGTCTTTTCCGATTAACTCAGCATTGCCCCCTCCTATATAACAGTACTCGGGAGGATGAAAACTTGTTCTGTCCTTCTGGCTATAAACAACGTAAAGCTGGACAATACTGCCGTCATCATTAACGTAATTGCGCAATATAACCTTATCCGTACCCAATATCCGGTATATCTCTTCCGAATCTTCAGGACTGATGTCCGCGTCTTTACCATTCCACTCGCCTAAACTGTAGGGAATTTCAATCCGCTTTGAACTGTCCCGGCCCACATCTCCTTTTCTATTTAAAACAAAGGTCACCCATAAAGAGCTGAGAGCTAAAATTATAATAACTACTAAGTACTTTGCTTCCTTGGTTCCCATTGTAATGCCTTATTTATTAAAATTAAACCCGCGAGCGCGAATACAAAAACAAACATCCCGGAGTAGTCATGAAATTTTCCGGTAGCTACCTCATGGCCATATTTGCGGGCCACCCACAAGAGCATTGTTATACGCAGTATGTTGGCTCCAAAAGCTAAAGGAATAGATGCCAAAAAGAGGATAGCTTTTTTAAAGCGCGGCAAATCCGCGACATAGGCAAACAAAGCCCCCAGCCCGCATAAAGCTATCAATGACCTTAAGCCGCTGCAGGGAGAGCCGATGGTAAGCGAGGTGTTGGGCAAGTGGACTATGCTTCCATGGCGCACAGCCGTTATTCCCAGCCAGTTAATTAAAACGGTCCCCGCCTGCGCCGCCAGAAGTTTCATCTTAAAACTTATATGGATGGTTAACATCCTGGGCATGGGCACCATAAAGATAAGAAATGATACGGGAAAAAAAAGCTCTTTGGTAATAGCTGCCCCGCCCAGATACAGGCTAAGCCCGAATAAGGCCATCAGCAAGGAAGCTCCGCTGACAAAGCCTATTTTTAAAATAAGTCCCGCGGCATGCGTAAGGAGAGCGGCCGCGATGAGAAGAAGGTCGATGCCGCTTGACGCGGCTTTAAGTTGTTTGAGTTTCTCCCTCTTCCAATAAATCAGCCCCAGAGTTATAAAAGGTACCAGATAGCCGTGAGAATAGTAAGACTCTGCTCCTTCAAACCTTTCTATCATCCATTTAAAGGTCGGCAGATAGGTAATTACCAGCAGGATAAAAATTATAACAAACTTAATTAAGGTGCCTTGTTTTTTCACAACCCGCCCCTCTGTTATAAATTAAGATATTCCTTTATCTTTTGTGCCGCCGGGCTATCAGGAAACTTTTCTATAACACGGCGGTAAATTTTATAGGCCTTTTCTTTGTTGCCAAGATGTGTTTCATATATAGTAGCACTCATAGCCAAAGATTGCAAGACCAAAGGAGTATCCGGATCTTTGTCTATTTTGTTGTCTAAAAAGTCTACGGCGTCCTGCCATTTATCCCGGTCGCCGTAACAATTAATAAGCTGTTCCAGCGCCAAAAGGACATTGGGCTTATCCGGATTTTCACTAATGTAGGTTGTATATTTGCTGACAGCCTCGCCATAAACCTCTTCCGCTGTTTCAAACCTGCCCCTGGCTCTTAAAGACCGGCTAAACGGCAGTGGAACTTTTAAGCCGGTATTTGTATAGAAATACTCTTTCATAACTCTCTTAAAGTTCTCTTCGGCCTCCGGCCAACTGCCCTCCTGTTGATAAATGACGGCGATAGCATACAGGGCGCTCGCGCACTGTTCATTTAAGGCGGGATACTCCTTCAGAACCTTTTTGTATTCACTTATAGCCTTCTCAGCCTCATTCCGCGTATTATATATATTGGCAATCATCAGCTGGGCCTGAGCGGAAAGCGGCCAGCCGGGATAACTGATAATCATCTTTCTAAAATCAACTATTATCTCCTTCGACCTCTTATTAACCAGCTTCTCGCGGTCAATCTCATCCGCCGCTTCAAACTCCTTCATAAAGCGTGAATACTTACGGTTAACCAGCCAGTAGGCCCTCTCCGCTTCATAGGCGCCGTAACAGCCTGATAAACACAGTGCCGTAAGAAGCAGGATAACCCGCGGAAATTTAAGTACTTTTTTATTAAACTTCATCATTATCTATTAACTCTCCAGCGTGCTCCTTAAAAATATACAAATTAGCAGTAAAGGTATACACCAGGGCATCTGAAAAAATGGA
>DAOVNW010000050.1 GCA_030630095.1 Candidatus Omnitrophota bacterium | reverse complement strand
GATAATATCAGTCAAATTGTAGAACTTGAGAAACAGATAACAGATGACAGAAAGCAGATAACAGAAGTCAGAAGACAGAAAGCAGAAGACAGAGAGCAGAAAAATTTGCCATCTGTCCTCTATCATCTGTCCTCTGAGCTTTTACTCCGGGCGAAGCAGTTTGGATTCAGTGATAAACAAATTGCCAATTTAATCAAATCAGACGAATTATCGGTAAGAAAATTGAGAAAAAGTCAGGGAATTGAAGCCACGTTTAAATTGGTAGATACATGTGCTGCAGAGTTTGAGGCGTATACCCCCTATTATTATTCAACTTATGAGACAGAAGACGAGACCAGGATTTCCGGGAATAAAAAGATAATGATATTAGGAGGAGGTCCGAACAGGATTGGCCAGGGAATTGAATTTGATTATTGCTGCTGTCATGCTTCTTTCGCGCTTAAAGAGTTAGGCTATGAGACCATTATGGTTAACTCAAATCCGGAGACGGTCTCAACAGACTATGATACATCGGATAAGTTATACTTCGAACCCCTAACATTTGAAGATGTAATGAATATTATTGATAAGGAGAAGCCCGATGGTGTGATAGTGCAATTCGGCGGGCAGACCCCGTTAAATCTAGCAAAAAGATTAAAAGAAGCCGGCGTGCCGATTATTGGCACATCTGTTAAGTCAATTGATAGAGCGGAAAACAGAGATAAATTCGCAAAGTTAATAAGAAAGCTAAAGATTAGTCAGCCAGCTAACGGCTCAGCTGTCTCAAGAGAAGAAGCAGAGAAGATTGCAAAGAGAATAGGATATCCTGTATTAGTAAGGCCGTCATATGTACTGGGCGGCAGGGCGATGAAGATTGTTTATGATGATGTTTCTTTGGGTGAATTTATAAAAGAGGCAAAAGACACTTCTCATGAACAGCCTATTTTAATAGACAAGTTTTTAGAGAGTGCTATTGAAGTGGACGTTGACGCTCTTTCAGATGGAGAGCAAACCCTGATAGGCGGCATTATGGAGCATATAGAGGAAGCAGGGGTGCATTCCGGCGATTCAGCTTGCGTGCTTCCTCCGCATACTTTAAGCGATGACGTAATAAATACTATAAGGGAACATACGTATAGATTGTCGAGAGAATTAAAAGTTAAAGGCCTATTGAATATCCAGTTCGCGGTGAAAAATGATACTGTATATGTTTTAGAAGTTAACCCCAGGGCTTCCAGAACAGTACCTTTTGTAAGTAAGGCATTGGGTATTCCTCTGGCAAAGATAGCCGCCAAACTGATGGTGGGCAGGAAGCTCCATGAGCTGGGATACACAAAAGAGAAAAGATTAAATCATATATCGGTAAAAGAATCTGTTTTACCATTTTCAAGATTTTCCGGTGTGGACATATTGCTTGGCCCGGAGATGAAATCAACCGGTGAGGTAATGGGAATAGGTTCCTCATTTGGGATAGCTTTCTATAAGGCTCAGATTGCGGCAGGCCAGGCTCTTCCCGTTAAAGGCAGAGTTTTTATAAGTGTTAAAAATGATGACAAAAGAGATATAGTATTTGTTGCCAAAAAACTTTACGATATGAGCTTTGAAATAATCGCCACAAAAGGAACATCTAAAGTTCTTCGTTCTAATAACATTGAAACGGAAATAGCTGGTAAAATTGGAGAAGGTGATAGCGGGATTTTAGAACTTATAAAAAAAGGCGGGCTAAGTCTTATTATCAATACGCCCTCAGGACAAAAAGGCCAATCTGATATGAAGCCTATGAGAAATTCAGCGGTTATGCATGGAATTCCCTGCATAACTACAATTCAAGGCGCTCAAGCAGCTGTTAATGGAATAGAAACCATATTAAAAAGCGATTTATCAGTTAAATCTATTCAGGAATATATAGAAGAAAGTTAATCCAACTCTACTGGCTGAATTTACCCCGCTCTTTCCCGCCGTGATATCTAAAATTTAATATAAATCGTAAAATTCCCCGGGTAGCAAATCTCCGTAGCGCTGAAACTTTAGCTATTGCCAGATATGCCGTATGTATGATATAGTAATTTAATCTGTTCGGAACTTATGGAGATTTAAGGTGATAAAGGAAAAGGTTTATGCTATTATTGTCGTCGGCGGGGGCCATGCCGGCTGTGAAGCGGCGCTTGCTTGTGCCCGCCTTAAGATGAAAACCTGCCTGATTACTTTTCATAAAGACAAAATTGGTAGTTTAAGCTGTAATCCTGCTGTGGGCGGCCTGGGTAAAGGGCAGTTGGTAAAGGAGATTGACGCCCTGGGTGGTGAGATTGCCAAAGCTACAGACGCTTGCGGCATACAGTTTAAAATTCTTAATGCTTCAAAAGGCCCGGCTGTTTGGTCGTCCCGCGCTCAGGTAGATATGGATAAGTTTGGAAGATATATGTTGGAGGTTGTGGAAAAACAAAGCAACCTTGAAGTTTTGGAAGATGAAGTAACGGATTTTATCTTTAAGGACAAGAATGTCCGCGGCGTTATTACGGCAAGCGGCAAAAAGATAAAAAGTAAAAAGGTAATTGCCGCTCCGGGCACTTTTTTAAACGGCTTGATGCACGTGGGCTTAAAGAGTTTTCCCGGCGGAAGACTGGAAGAGCCGGAGACGGCCGTGAGGCTTTCTGAATCACTTAAGAAGTTGGGCCATAAAATACTGCGCTTTAAGACAGGAACCTGCGCCCGCGTAGACGGCAGAACCATAGATTTTTCTAAATGCGCGAAGCAGAAAGGCGATAAACCGCCGGTTCCTTTTTCACTTTCTACGAAAAAATTACATGTTCGGCAGATTTCCTGCCACATAACCTATACTAACGAAAAAACTCATAAGATTATAAGGGATAATCTTGACCGTTCGCCTTTATTCTCAGGCAAGATTACCGGTACGGGTGTGAGGTATTGCCCCTCACTGGAAGACAAGGTAGTGAAGTTTCCTCATCACAAAAGGCATCAGGTATTTTTAGAGCCGGAGGGCAAAGGTACTGATGAGTATTACCTTAACGGTTTATCAACAAGTTTGCCGGAAGACGCGCAGGATGCTTTTATCAGGAGTGTGCCCGGCCTTAAAAAGGTGAAGATTAACCGCTTTGGTTATGGCATAGAGCACGATGCCGTAGACTCCAGACAGCTTTATCCTACTTTGGAATCAAAGATAGTGAAAAATCTTTATCTGGCGGGGCAGATTAACGGGTCTACCGGTTATGAAGAGGCGGCGGCGCAGGGGTTAATTGCCGGCATAAACGCGGCCTTGTCAATAAGGAAGAAAACGCCTTTAATTTTAGACAGGGCTTCAAGTTATATCGGTGTTTTAATTGATGACTTAGTCACTAAAGGGACCAACGAGCCCTATCGGATGCTTACCTCGCGCGTTGAGTACAGGCTTATCTTAAGAGAGGATAATGCCGATTTGAGATTAAGAAAGATAGGCTATAAAACAGGGCTGGTCAGCCGGGAAGATTACAACAAAATCATCAAGAAAGAAAAAGAAATAAAAGACGCTTTTAAAAAGTTGAAAGAAATAAAAATTGCCGCGAAGAGCAAAAAAATTACACTCCATCAGTACCTGAAACGCCCGGAAGTAAAGATAGAAGAATTAAAGAAAAAATATAAACTGAAATATTCAGATGAAGCTCTCAGGCAGGTGGAGATTGAAACCAAATATGAAGGTTTTATTAAAAGACAAATGGCGCAGGTTAAGGCCTTTGAAGATATTGAGAAAATGAAAATACCGCCCGAGCTGAATTACGCGAAGGTGCCCTCTCTTTCCGGGGAAATTATCGAAAAGTTATCACACTTTAAACCGCTTAATTTGGGCCAGGCCAACAGGATATCCGGCATAACGCCCGCGGCCATTACCATCCTTATGATTTATCTAAGAAAGTATAAAGGTGAAAAGAAAGCCAGGGTATAAAAAATTTTCCGATTACCTCAAAAGCCGCTTTGGCTGTAAAGTGTACAAAGTAAGTGTGAACGCCGGTTTTTCCTGCCCGAATAAAGACGGGCATTTTTCAAAAAAAGGCTGTATCTACTGCGACAACAGAACCTTTAACGCGTATAGCGGTACTGATTTACCTCCTATAAGTAAACAGATATCCAATGGTATAAAGTTCGGCAGTTCCCGCTATAAAGCAAAAAAGTTTTTCGTTTATTTTCAGGCACACACCAACACTTATGCTTCCATAGATGAACTTAAGAAAAAATATGATTCTATAAAAGAATTTGAAAATGTCGCGGGTTTAATTATCGGCACCAGGCCCGACTGTATTGACAAAGAAAAACTCGATTTAATTGAAAGTTACAGCGACAACTATGAGGTTTGGATAGAGTACGGCCTGCAGAGCGTCCACGATAAAACTCTTAAGCTTATAAACAGAAACCACACCTACAATGATTTTCTTAAAACGTATAAGCTGACTAAAGGCAGAAATATCAAAATTTGCCCCCATGTTATTTTAGGCCTGCCTTATGAGACAGCAGATGAAATATTTAAGACTGCTAAGGAGATGGCGAGGCTTAAACCGGATGGCATAAAGATACACCCCTTATATATAGCAAAAGATACTAATTTAGAAAAACTTTATAAAAAAGATAAGTTCAAAATATATTCTTTGAATGAATATTTTAATTTACTAATTGAGTTTTTAAGACATTTGCACCCTGAAACCATAATCGCCCGCTTAACGGCAGATTGCCCCAGGAAATTACTAATAGAACCCCAATGGCTTGAAGAAAAAGCGCGATTTATACAATTATTAGATAAAGAGATGGGCAAAAGGGATGTTTGTCAGGGAGATTTGTATAAAGAGGGATAATTTGTACTTTTGCTCCATTCTTCTTCAAAATCAAATATTTCTCTTAATTATTGACTTGCCAAAAGAGAAGATGTGTGAGATTATAGAGGTGCGTAATTATTAAAGAAGAAAATACCTTCCAAAAGGAAATTTAAAGACAAAAAATGAAAGCTAAGAATTCTAATCATCAGGACTGGGTAGCTATATTGGACTTTGGTTCGCAATATACGCACCTAATTGCCCGCCGGGTAAGAGAGCTAAAGGTTTATTCGGAGATAGTGCCTTTTAATATAAAGGCTAAAGATTTAGCCAAAAGAAACCCCAAGGCCATTATTCTCTCAGGCGGCCCGGCAAGCGTTACACTGAAAAAGAGCCCGGTTTGTGATAAAGGAATTTTTGAACTTGGCGTTCCCGTTCTTGGCATTTGTTATGGGACTCAGCTTATGGGTAAATGTTTTGGCGGCAGGGTTATAGGCGCTAAAAAGAGAGAGTACGGTAAAGCGATACTGTCTACTAAATCAAAGAAAAGCCTGTTTAAGGGTTTATTATCAAAAGAGACCGTCTGGATGAGCCATGGTGACAGAATAAAGAAACTGCCCATGGGGTTTAAGGTAATAGGCACGACTTCAAATTCACCCATGGCCGCGATGGAGAATGCTTCAAAAAAACTTTACGGCCTTCAATTTCATCCAGAAGTAATTCACACGCCTAAAGGAAAAAAGATACTAAAAAACTTTGTACTAAATATTTCAAAGTGCAAACCTGCCTGGAGTATGCATTCATTTGTTGATGAAACTATTAAAAAGTTAAGAAGAGAGATAGGAAGCGATAAAGTTCTTTGCGGCATGTCCGGCGGAGTGGATTCGTCGGTTTTGGCTATACTGCTTCATAAAGCAATAGGCAAAAAGCTAATCTCTATATTTATCGACCACGGCTTCTTAAGAAAAAATGAAGCCAAACAGGTAGAAAAAAGATTTAAAAAACATTATAAGTTGAATTTAAAAGTTGTTAATGCCCGGGATGATTTTTTAAAGGCCCTAAAAAATGTAACTGACCCGGAGAAAAAAAGGAAGATTATAGGTAAAATCTTTATTAAAGTTTTTGAGAGAGAAACCAATACCCTTATGGACACAAGAAAGCTGGGTAAGATAAAATACCTGGCTCAAGGTACGCTTTATCCTGACGTAATTGAGTCTGTTTCTCCCGCGGGCGGCCCCTCCGCGACAATAAAAAGCCATCATAACGTCGGTGGATTACCTAAGAGGCTAAACTTCAAATTAATCGAGCCTTTAAGAGATTTATTCAAAGATGAGGTTAGATTAGTCGGAAAAGAACTTAAGATGCCTGACGAAATAATCCATAGACAGCCTTTTCCCGGCCCGGGCTTGGCTGTCCGTATTGTGGGGGCGGTTACCAAAGAACGCTGTGATATATTAAGAGAGGCTGACTGGATACTTATCGACGAGATAAAAAAAGCAGGTTTGTATAGAAAACTCTGGCAGTCATTTTGTGTTTATCTGCCCGTAAAATCGGTTGGAGTTATGGGGGATGAAAGGACATATGAAGATGCCATTGCCATACGCGCCGTAATCAGCGAAGATGCCATGACCGCCAGCGTAGCACGTCTGCCTTACGATTTATTAGAAAGAACTTCAAGCCGTATTATAAATGAAGTAAAAGGCATAAATCGAGTCGTCTACGACATTTCGTCAAAGCCGCCGAGTACGATTGAGTGGGAATGAAATAAGCGTAAAGTGTAAAGCGAAAAGCGTAAAATTATAGTGCAAAATTAAAAGATTTAAAAAACAAAATAATCAAATAAAAAACTTAAAAACTTAAAAACTTAAAAACTTAAAAAGTAAAAAAGTTAAAACTGTAAAATGCAAAATCAGGATGTGAAGTTCAAAATTAAATTGAAAGATAGAGCATATCAGTATTCAATTAAAATGATAAACTTCTTAGACGCGTTGCCAAAAGATATGTCTTCTCAGGTTATCGCGAAACAACTTTTAAGGTCTTCTACGTCTATAGGAGCAAATATTATTGAAGCGCAAGCAGGCAGTTCAAAAAAAGATTTTACTAATTTTTTTAGTCATTCTCTTAAATCGGCAAATGAAAGTTTATACTGGCTTGGCCTATTGAAAGATGCCAAGAAGATTGATGGCTCTAAGATAGGATATCTTTTAAGCGAGGTTAAAGAATTAGCCAATATACTTGGTTCAAGTATTTTAACTTTGAAAGGCAAGAAGTAAGTTTTAAGTTTTGAATTATCGTTTTACGTTTTTCGGTTTGAGCTTTTCGCTAATAAAGTGAGGTTAATATGTGCGGAATATTTGGGGTATATGGACATAAAGAAGCGGCT
>DAOVNW010000135.1 GCA_030630095.1 Candidatus Omnitrophota bacterium | reverse complement strand
GCGGAAAAGGCCGGTATTAAAGAAGATGACATTATCATTGAGTATAACGGCAAAAAAATCGATAATTACAAAAAACTGATTAATTTAGTATCCCACACAAATGTGGGAGAAGATGTTTTAGTTAAGATATTGAGGGAAGGCAAAGAATCAACCTTAACTGTAAAAACGGGCAGGCGTCCCGACAAAGTTGCCGGGCCCGGAGAACCGGCAGACAAATTCAGCAATAACTGGAAAGGTATTGAAACAGCCGATATAGACACTGAAACAGCCGAAAAATTCGGTTACTTAGAAGGTAAGGGTGTGATTGTCGCTAAGGTTGAGAAAGGAAGCGGCGGCTACTGGGCCGGTATAAAAACCGGTGATGTTATTTATTCCATTAATAAACAGCCTGTAAATTCGGTAAACGACTTTAATGAAGTGACAAAGAGTATAAAAAAGGGAGCAACCGCGTTTATCAAGACAAACCGCGGATATATTACCTTAAAAAGTAATGATTGATAAAAGTTACGCGGATGCCCTTGCGTACTCTCTTAAACTGCTAAAGATACGGCCAAGAAGTATCTTTGAGGTTAATGACAGATTAAGTGCCCGCAAACAACCGCCAGACGTAATAATGAAAGTAATAAGCTCACTTCGCGGCTCCGGACACCTTAACGATTTACAGTTTGCCAAAGCCTGGGTTGAGGACAGGATGAATTTTAATCCCAAAGCGCCGGCTATTTTAGCGCGGGAACTAAAGCAAAAAGGCCTTAACGAAAATATTATTGAAACTGTTCTTGGAGAAGCTAAAAAGCGTTTTGATTTTAATGATGTAGCCTCCGGCATGGCCGATACTTTCATAAAACGGTTAGGCGGAAATATCAGCCGTGAAAGCGCTAAAAGACGGGTAGCCGGCTATTTAAAAAGACGGGGTTTTAGTTCAACTTTAATAGATGACATACTAAACAAAAAGTTTGACGGTTATGAAACGCAAATCAACTGACGACATACGAAGGTTGTACCTGGAGTTCTTTAAGGGTAAAAATCATAAGGTTCTGCCCAGTGACTCTTTGGTGCCCGAGAACGACCCAACCCTGCTTTTTACGTCCGCGGGAATGAATCAGTTTAAAATTCAGTTTATGGGGAAAAACATTAAATATCCCAGGGTTGCCACCTGCCAGAAGTGCTTGAGAACCGGCGATATGGATGAGGTAGGTAAAACTCCTTATCATCATACGTTCTTTGAAATGCTGGGAAATTTTTCATTCGGAGATTACTTTAAAAAAGAGTCCATAACCTGGGCATGGGAGTTTCTGACAGATGTTATGAAAATAGACCCCGCCTTCTTGTGGGTCTCCGTTTATCAGGATGACGATGAAGCCTATAGAATCTGGAAAGAAGAAATAAAACTGCCTGAACACAAAATTATTCGGCACGGTGACAAAGAAAACTACTGGCCATCAGAGGCCATCACAAAAGGGCCCAACGGGCCCTGCGGACCTTGCTCAGAAATATTTTTTGACCGCGGCAGGGATAAAGGCTGCCGTGAAAAAAACTGCCGGCCCGGGTGTTCGTGCATTCGTTTTGTAGAAATATGGAACCTTGTCTTTACTCAATATCAAAGAGGGGGAGAGCTTGGCAAAAAAGGCAAAATGAAATTATTAGCTAATAAAAACATTGATACCGGTATGGGCTTAGAACGTATGGCTCAAGTTATGCAGGGGGTTAATTCCAACTTTGAAATAGATATATTCAAACCGGTAATAGACTTTATCATAAAATCCGCCGGCTTAAAAAAGAGCAAAGATAATGAGGCAGTTTGCAAAATTAACACAATAGCCGACCATATCCGGGCGGCGGCCTTTGTCATTGGGGATGGCGTTATTCCGTCAAATGAAAGCCGTGGATATGTAGTAAGAAAATTGATTAGGCGCGCTAAATATCTCTTGTCCACTTTAGGCTCTACTAACAACTGCCTATATCAGGCGGTTCCGGTAATCGCGAATGTAATGAAAACAGCTTATCCGCAGCTGGAAAAACGGCGCGAAAATATCGCCCTGATTATCATGGAAGAGGAAAAGAAGTATGACGAGATTAGGCAGACCCTGCCCGTCAGGCAAAATGAATTTAATGCTCAAGTAAAAGACTCGCAAAAAGCGGGCAATCTTGCCTTTGAATACCATGATACCTACGGTATACCTAAGGAGATAAGCAGGGAATGGGCGGTTCGCGGCCTGGGAAAAAATTTTTCCGCTAAACTATTTGAGGCCTCCTTTGGCGAAAGTATGCAAAAGCAAAAGGAGCGCTCCAGAAAAGGCTCTTCCATCAAATCCTGCATTTTTACGGAAGGCATAGAGCACATTATTGAAGGTATTAAGCCAACTAAGTTTACAGGTTATAAACAGTCTCAAGGTACCTCCACGGTTACCGCTATCCTTGCCGGCGGCAGGCTTGTAAATAGTACAAAAGACGGCTCCCAGCTGCAGATTATTCTAAAAGAAAGCCCTTTTTACGCGGAAGCGGGGGGACAGGCGGCAGATACGGGAGTTATAAAAAATTCTAAGTTTGAAGCTGTGATCGAAGATGTTAAGGCCGTAAATTCAATATTTCTTCATTGCCTAAAGGTAAAATCCGGGCAAATTAAGGCCGGAGATAAGGTTGAGCTGTCTATTAATGAAAAAAGGCGCTCTGCCATAGCTAAAAATCATACGGCTACCCATCTCCTGCAGGCGGCCCTAAGAAAAATATTAGGCGGCCACGTAGCACAGTCAGGTTCATACGTTGATAATAAGCACCTGAGATTTGACTTTACGCACTTTAAACAGCTCAGCCCTGAAACAATAAAAAACATTGAAAATGAGGTAAATGAGTATATCCGGGCAAACGCCAAGGTCAAGGTTGAACTGATGTCTATTGATGAGGCTCAGAAAAAAAAAGCATTAGCCTTTTTTAAAGAAAAGTATTCCGGCACTGTCAGGGTTGTTTCGATTGACGAATGCAGCCGCGAACTCTGCGGCGGAATACACGTAACTTCAACCGGCCAAATAGGGCTCTTTAAAATAACGTCAGAAAGCTCGATTGCCAGCGGCGTCAGAAGAATCGAAGCCTTAACCGGTGAATCCGCTTTAGACGCCATCCGCGGGCAGGAGGAAATAATTAAAGAAGCGGCGGAACTTTTAAAAACAAATTCCGGCCATCTGCCCCAAAGCATAACCCAGCTTATAAAGGAAAATAAAGATCTTAAAAGCCGGTTAAACAAGTTAAAGTTAACACAGTCAAAAAACCGGATTGACTCAATAATAAAAGAAGCAAAAACCGAGGGCAAAAGCCTGCTTATTAACGCGAGAATTGACAACGCTGATATGAACGCCCTGCGGATTGCTTGTGATATGATAAGGCAACAGGTGAAATCAGCGGCCATAGTACTTGGCTCTATAGTTGAAAATCAGGCTATTCTGATTGTTTCTCTATCGGATGACCTGGTTAAGGAAAAATTAAGCGCCAATAATATCATCGGACAAATAAACCCTGAGCTGGAATCAAGAGGAGGCGGCCGGGCCAATCTGGCGCAGGCCGGAGGCGGAAATCCGGCAAAATTGAAGTCAGCTCTCGATAAATCGTACAAGGTGCTAACAGG
>DAOVNW010000014.1 GCA_030630095.1 Candidatus Omnitrophota bacterium | reverse complement strand
TATACTTACTCTCACCCTCCTCAAGCTCTTTTGAAAGAAGCATCTGATATTTATCAGAGATAGCCTCTTTTACTCCGGGGTCACTTAGAATCTTTCTTATTTCATCTTTATCCTTACCGTCAAAGGTAATATATTTATAAGCAACACCTTCGTTTGTGGAAGTATCTATGATGTTGAGTTTATCAAGAAAAGGAGTAATTTTATCTATCTTGTTAAGCGTCGCCTCGGTCACTTCCCAGGGAGCAACCAGCTTGAACTCCAAAAGCGCCGTCTGGCCGATAAGATCAACCGCGCGCTGTCTTTCTTCTATGCCGGGAAGCTCAACAATAATACGGTTTTTACCCTTTAACTGGATAGAAGGTTCCTTTACTCCAAACTCATCAATCCTGTTTCTTATAATCTCAAGGGCGCGCCTGACAGCTCCGGCGCGGGCGTCTTTAGGCAGATCATCCGTATTAACCTTGAGTACAAGATGCATACCGCCCTGCAAATCAAGCCCTAAATTTATCCTCTCTGCCGGCGGATACATAAGCCACAAAGAGCACGCCACCACAACCACAACCAGCAAAACCTTCCATCGATAATTAGCAGTCACGATTAATCCTTTCTACTTCTTCTTTTTACCTGAAATTGATCCTTTTTGTATTTCTATCCTAACGTTATCATCAACTCGCAAGATAAAAGTAGTATCTTTTACGTTAACAATTGTGCCATGAATGCCGCCTGCTGTAATCACATCATCATTTTTTTTCAGGCTGTTTAGTACTTCAGCATGTTCCTTTTGCTTTTTTCTCTGGGGGCGCAAAAGGATAAAGTAAAATACCCCTATAATTAGAATAAAAGGCAATAAAGTCATAATTGGATTGGGCGCTCCTCCGTCAACAGACTGCGCCTGCGGTGTAGTCCCGAAAGCATAAGCGATACTGGCTAAAGTAAACATAATTCCCCTTTCTATCTGTTATTATTCTGGTAACTTTTCTGAAACTCTTTTATAAATACATCTAACTCATCCGACTTAATCGCCTCCCTCAACTGCCTGATGAGGTGCTGATAAAAATACGTGTTATGATATGAAACAAGACGGTGCCCGAGAAGCTCACTTGTGTTAAAAAGATGCCTCAAATATGCCCTGCTATAATTCTTGCAAACCATACAGCCGCATTTTTCATCGAGCGGCTTTTCATCCAGCGCGTAAGCACCATTACGTACTGTCACTCTACCGCTTGAGGTAAAAGCCGTTCCATTCCTGCCATAGCGCGTCGGCATCACACAGTCAAACATATCAACACCGTTTTTAACAGCCCTGATAATGTCAAGCGGACTGCCCAACCCCATAAAATAACGCGGTTTATCTTCCGGCAAAAATTGCAGAGTGTGTTCTAATATCTCATGCGTCAACTCCCATGACTCACCCACAATTAAACCGCCGACCGCGTAGCCGTCAAAGCCAATGGCTATAAGTTCCCGCGCCGCCTGCTTTCTCAAATCAAGATAACTTGCTCCCTGAACAATGCCAAAGAGCAGTTGTTTGCAATTTGACTTCTTCTGATTTTTTATCAGGGCGTCTTTTGAGCGCCTCGCCCACTCGTTTGTCCTTTTTAAAGACATTTCAGCGTAGTCCCGCTCACAGGGAAAACGCAGGCATTCATCAAGCGGCATTATAATGTCCGCTCCTAAGTCACCTTCTATTTGGATTACGCTCTCCGGCGTCAACAGGTGCCTGGAACCGTCCAAGTGAGACTTAAATTCAACTCCCTCATCGGTTACCTTTTTAAGCTCTGCCAGGCTAAAAACCTGATAGCCGCCCGAATCAGTAAGTATGGGGCCATGCCAACTCATAAATTTTTGCAGGCCGCCCATTTTTTTTTATTACTTCAGCACCCGGCCTTAAATACAAATGATAGGCGTTACAAAGAACAATTTCCGCGCCGCACTCTTTTATATCTTCGCTTGATAATGTTTTAACCGTCGCCTGCGTGCCTACGGGCATAAAACAGGGCGTGTTAATTTCACCATTATCCGTATATAGCCTGCCTAACCTTGCCTTAGTTGTTTTGTCTTTTTTTACTACTTTAAACATATTATATTGTCATCTTGTATGCGCAATACCCGCGACGATATACGCAATACTAAATAATGAGCATCGCGTCGCCGTAACTGTAGAAGCGGTACTTTTGCCTAACGGCCTCTTCGTATGCCTTCATTAAAAAACTATGCCCTTCCTTAATATTCATAGTTTTTTCTGAACTTACAAAGGCGCTTACCAACATCAAAAGCGAACTTCGCGGCAAATGAAAGTTGGTCAATAAAGCGTCTGTAAATTTAAACTTATACGGCGGATAAATAAATATATCGGTCTCCGATTCAACCGGATGAAGCCTTGAATTTAAAACCGCTGACTCCAATGCCCTGGAAACCGTTGTTCCCACAGCAATAACCCTGCCGCCCGAGGATGCCGTTTTATTTAAGCGTGAAGCCGTTTTTGGCGGTATTCTATACCACTCAGAATGAAGCCGGCCTTCATCTAACTCCTCTCGCGTTATGGGTTTAAATGTACCATAACTGACGTGTAAAGTCAAATAACAAATAGCGGTGCCCTTACACTCTATCTCTTTTAAATAGGGTTTGTCAAAATGCAATCCCGCGGTCGGGGCCGCGACTGCTCCTTTATGCCGGGCAAATACAGTTTGATAGCGGCTCTTGTCAGCTTTATCAGGCTGTCTTTTTATATACGGCGGAAGGGGAACCGCTCCTTCTTCTTCCAGCTTCACTTCAATATCCGCGTTTTTTTCAAACTCTATAAGCTTCATAGGAGAGTTATCTTTAATAACCCGGGCCTCAAGCCCGCTTTTTTTCAGGACAATTATCTCACCTTCCTTTGCCCTCTTTGAAGGTTTAATGAGTACCTGATATTTATACGGTGCTGTTTTTCTTGTAATAAAAACTTCCAGCTTAGCACCGGTTGATTTTCTTATCGCGTTCAACCGCGCGGGTATAACATAAGTATTATTTAAAGCCAAGGTATCTTTCCCGCTTAGGTAACTTATAAAGTCGGTGAAATTTTTGTGTTCTATTGTGCGCCGGCGCCTGTCAAGAACCAAAAGGCGCGAAAGCCGCCTCTTTCCGGCGGGATACTGGGCAATCAAATCTTCCGGCAGGTGATAATCAAAAGAGTTTAAGGTTAGCATCTTCAGACCAGATATTTTTTGTTTCACTTGAGGGGTAATAAAACCGGAGAATATCCTCTTTTTTATATCTTTTCATGGCCATACCAAAGGCGCCCCACTGACACATACCGACACCGTGCCCCCAGCCCTTGCCTTCGAAATAGGCGTAATCAGATTTAGTTTTAATTTTAAACTTTGACGATTTAATAAGCGTTGGACTGACTATAATGCGAAATCTGTAGGCGGAAATAACGGCCTCTCCTCCGGAATGACATACCTTGAGATTTTCTACCCTGCCCGAAGCGTCATAATCAATAGCTTTAATAGAAAGTATTTTGCCTATTTTATAACCGTTATCGTTTAGATGCCCCCGTATCTTCCAGAGAGAAACCTTTCTCTTCCATAAATAGTGCGGGGTGCCGCGGCAATAACCGCAGGTTTGTCCTTTTAAAACAGGCAGATTGGTCTTCCAGAGGCGGCCGGCATCCTGTGTGTGCCCTCCACAGCAGGCGTGGAAATAGGCCGGAAATATCGTCCCGTTATAGGTTAACACCTCACCGTATGTTTCTATGACGGCCTTATTAGTTTTGCGCTTCTCGCCGGCGGCGCCGCCATAAACCTGGGAAAAAGTGGTATTGGTTAAATCGTAATCCATTTCCTTGTTACTCTTGTGCTGGTACAAAGCAAAAGTTCTGGAGACAACCGCCTGCGCCTTTAAGGTTTCCATCGGCCAGTGGTGCGGAACCTCATGGCGAAGGACTCCACAAAGGTACTCTTCAATATCAACGTGATTAACCAGAAGTAAGCGTCCATCAGCCTCTCTAATGATGTCCATTATACCTCTGAATTTACGGCCATTGATTACTATGGATGCATCCCGCGCCGTAGCTATCCTGATACCAAAAACCTTTAAATCCTCCTTTCCCAGCTTTATACCGCCGGCCAACGGGTAAACGTTGGTTTTGAGATTACTACCGTCTTTTAAAAGCTCATTTGTATGCAGAGTATAAATACTGTAGCGGCCTTTCAGGTAAAGCTTAACACTTTTTTTGCCCTTGCTAATGGCCACCCTAATGTATTTTTTCGGGCCTTCGGGTTTGGCTGACATTGCCAGTACACCGTTTGAGACAAATAATGATAGAGCTCCGCAGATAATCAGCAATCGGGCAATATTTTTATATTTTTTCATTTATTTTCCGGTATTTTTTCAGGTAACGGGCTCTTTCAGAAAACAAACAGCCGCAGTACTTTTGCAGATAAAGCCCTGAGTTTCGCGCTTCATTATGCGCCTCGCGAAAACCATCACTAAAATCCTGATAATAAAATTTTATTCCCTCTTCTTCCGCCGCCCGTTCACCGGCCTCTTTAATGAGTTTTTTATTCTGGTAGGGGCTTACTAAAAGGGTGGTTGTGAAAACATCAATCCCGAGTTCTCTTGCTTTTTTGGCCGACTCCCTGAGGCGCAGATACCAGCAGGCGGCACATCTATCCGGCTCTTCTGTTTTACCGTTTAAAACTCCAAAAAAATTCTCAATATCATAGTCGGGGGCGGTATAGAGCTTAACCTCGTTATTTCGCGTGTACTCCTCTAAACTGCCAAGGCGTTTTTTGTACTCGGTGTAAGGATGAATATTGGGATTATAGAAAAAAGAGACTACCTCAAAATCTCTTTCTTCCAGTACTTTTTTAGGATAGATTAAACACGGCGCGCAGCAGGTATGCAAAAGAAGTTTCATATTACAACTTAGAACAACTCTCTCTGGTATTCTGTCTTTTGTGATATATTGAAATGCTTCAGGGCATCCTCTGAAACCTGTCTTCCTCTGGAGGTACGCTTTAAAAAACCTATCTTTAACAGGTATGGCTCTACAACATCAGTAATTATGTCTCTTTCTTCGTTTAGGGTAGCCGCCAAGGAGTCAATGCCAACCGGCCCGCCCTTATAAGTTTTGATGATTGTCTTGAGTACCTTTCTATCCATCCGGTCAAGCCCTTGATCGTCCACCCCGTGCATACTCAAGGCCTTATCCGCTACCTCCCTGCTTATTTTACCGTCACCTTTCACCTCAGCGTAATCCCTGACCCTTCTCAGCAGGCGGTTTGCTACACGGGGTGTGCCGCGCGAACGCCGGGCAATTTCAAGCGCCCCTTCCCCGTCAACCGGAACATTTAAAATAGCAGCCGAACGCTTAATCACCTGAACAAGCTCTTCAAATGTATAAAAATCAAGATGGAAAAATATACCGAATCTAGATCTCAGGGGAGCCGTCAATAACCCCGCTCTGGTAGTCGCTCCAATAAAGGTAAAGGGTTTAAGATTAAAATTAATCGTCTTGGCGTAAGGGCCTTTATCTATGAGAAAATCTATCTGGAAGTTCTCCATCGCGGGATATATAAACTCTTCCACATTCTTTGATAAACGGTGTATCTCATCAACAAAAAGCACGTCCTTCTCCTCCAGGTTGGTGAGAATGCCGATTAAATCACCCGGCCTGTCTATGGCAGGTCCGCTGGTGGAGGTTATTTTTGAATCAAGTTCGCGGGCGATAATATGCGCCAAAGTGGTCTTGCCCAGCCCCGGAGGGCCTGAAAAAAAGACGTGCTCAAGCGGTTCGTTCCTTTTTTTGGCGGCTTCTATAGAAATTAAAAGGTTTTCTATTATTTGCTTCTGTCCGATAAAATCGGAGAAAGATTTAGGCCTGAGCGAAAGGTTGACTATTAAATCCTCATCCGTTTCCTGATTTGTTATCAGATTAAGGTCTTCGAGGCCGCCCTCTTTTTTACCTGCCATCTTTATTCGTTTTTACCTTTCTTGCTTCTTTGCCTATATATCTCATTTAATATTTCTTCGACGGTCTTTAGATTGGGGTTGCTGACAAAGGCCTGATAGAGCATCTTCTCGGCCTCCTGCTTCTTGTACTGCAGCTGCACCAACACCTGAACGGCTTCTTTTTGAATATCGCCATCTACTGTGCCGGCTCGAGAAATTTTTTCTTTATCGCGCATCAAGCCATATTTACCGACTTTACCCTGCAGTTTGGCGATAATTTCTCTGGCACGCTGTCTGCCGACACCCGGTAAACTCTGAAGAAGTGTGTGATTGGCACTGTCAATAGCTTCGGCGATAGTAGAGATGGGAAGGGACAGCGCTTTTACCGCCGCCTTGGGGCCGATGCCCGAAACACTGATAAACTTAATAAAAAATTCACGCTCAATCTCATCGGCAAACCCAATCATCACAGATACCGACCGCGAGGGCTCTACCTTGTAATAACAATAGGTTACCAGCTCTAAAAAATCTTCATCGCTGATATTTGCCTTAATAGAGTCCATAATGGCCGCCGGAATTAATATTTCATAAGACAAACCGCCTACGTCTATTAAAAGCCTGTCGTCTTTTATCTCTTCAACCTTCCCTCTAATCCTTGAAATCATTTCCTGCCGCTTTCGATTTTATCTAAATAGGTATATGCTAAAGCCAGAGCTAAAGCATCCGAAAGATCAAAAGGCATCTTCTCTTCTTTAATGTTCAGGAGGTGTTGAACCATCCGCTGAACCTGATGCTTCTGAGCGTCTCCTCTTCCGGTAATGGCCTTTTTGACGCGCTTGGCGGCATAGCTTTTTATGGGAATTCCCGCCTGGCCGCTCACCAGACATATAATTCCCCGGGCATAACCTAAACAAATAGCTGTCGAGGGATGTTTATAGTGGCTGAATACCTCTTCAAGAACTAAAATTTGCGGCTTTTGCTCCCGGATAATCCCGTCTATCCCGCTGTAAATTTTACTTAACCTATCCTGGATTAAATCTTTAGATGACGTCCTGATAACCCCGGCTGTAATTAACTTTGAGCCGCTTTTATTGCGCTCTATAACACCAAAACCTGTAGCATTTAAACCCGGGTCAATTCCGATAATGCGCATTGGCCGCTTTAAAGATGCTTTTGTAAAATTTCGTCCGGTATGTCGAAATTCGCGTATACATGTTGAACATCATCCTGGTCGTCTAACGCCTCCACCAAATTTAAAAGCTGTTCTGCCTGGGAACCTTCGAGCTTAATATAAGATCTAGGTATCATAGTAATCTCATCCGATTCCGTTTTAATATTGTTATCACTCAGGGCCTTCTTGACAGCCTCAAAATCCTTGATGTCGGTAATTATCTCAAAAACTCCGTCATCTTCTTTTAAATCTTCAGCGCCGGCATCAAGGACAATAGTCATCAGCTTATCCTCTTCTATCTCTTTGGAGCTGACCAACACCACGCCTTTTTTAGTAAACTGCCAGTTCACTGAACCGGAGCCGGCTAAGTTGCCGTTTTTGTCGCTAAAGATGCGTCGAATTTCAGCCGATGAACGGTTCTTATTGTCCGTCGCCGCCTCAACTAAAACAGCCACGCCGCCAGGGCCATAGCCTTCGTAGACAACGTCTTCATAGCTTATACCAGGCAATTCCCCGGTACCTTTTTTTACGGCGCGCTCTATATTGTCAGCGGGCACATTAGCCTCTTTCGCCTTTTGAATTGCCTGCCTGAGGCGCGTGTTTATAGTTGTATCACCGCCGCCGTCACGAGAGGAAATAGTAATTTCCTTTATCAGTTTGGAAAATAGCTTACCCCTTTTGGCGTCAATTATCGCTTTTTTGTGCTTAATACCAGCCCATTTAGAATGTCCAGACATAAAAAACCCTCCTATATATGCTGAATTATAACATATAGAGGAGGGGATGTAAAGTGTTCTGTTTCACTTTGTTCTGTTTTACTTGAGAAGTCCAATCAGGAAGCAGTCTCCTTCTTTGGAGAAATATCCTGCTTCAAAAGCTCTTTGTGAATAATCACCTTATTCTTATCTTTTAAGTCTTGAATATAAACATTGAATAACTGCTCCTGCTTTTTAGCAGACAGGACCCTTTTAATGAAAGCACTTGCTTCACTGTAAGGTTTGACTTTGGCTGCCTGCCTTTCTTCAAGTTTAATAATGTGCCAGCCAAACTGCGTTTTGACTATACCACTCATTTCACCAACTTTAAGATTAAAAGCGGCTTCTTCAAACTCTTTAGCCATACGGCCTTTGTCAAAAAAACCCAGATCTCCTCCCTTGTCCTTACTCGGGCATTTGGATTTCTTTTTAGCTACGGCGGCAAAATCAGCTCCCTTGTTAAGTTTTTTTAGAATCCTCTTCGCTTCCTTTTCTGAATCTACTAAAATGTGGCGCGCCTTGATTTTTTCCGGCTCTCCAAACTCACTTTTATGCGATTCATAGTAGCCTTTTATCTCTTCTTCCTTAACTCCTACCTTTTGCTGAATTTCTTTTGAGAGCAATTCATGAATAAGTACCTGCTCAGTTATATCATTTATCTTCTTTTTAACCTCTTCGTCTCTATCTAAACTTCTTTCGCGCGCTTCGCCTAAAAGCAGTTTTTGCTCAACCAGTTTCTCTAAAAACCTCTCTTTATCTCTATCGGCTAAAGACCTATATTGTCCCGGTAATTCCTCTATTATCTTATTAAATTCTTTAAGGGTAATCTTCTCTTCCCCAATAACAGCCAGTACTTTCTCATTTTTTCCTTTTTGCTCCGCGGCGGCCGTCTCCGCTTTTATTCCTGTCAATGCCAAAACAATAAAAGAAGCAAAAATGAACCACAACACTTCCTCCTTAAAATTTTTCATAACTCCCCCTCACTTTAATTTTGTCATACTTCACAGCCAACACCACACACAAAAAAATAATGCACCAAAAATCGCTAAAAATTTTAAGGGGTCGGGTCTCAACATTCAACATTTTTTCATCAAACCAATCTATTTTTCCCCCAACGCCTCAATGTCTGCCAAATCCTTATGACGAGAAATGGTTTTCTTGTTTACAATAAATTCATGTTTCCCGATGTAATAGACCGGGACATCACCATAGGAACCATGTACTCGATTAGGCGCGATTTGTTCCCATGTAAGACCACTTATTGAAGTCATAATATCAACGCGAACCGGCGGAACACCAAGTTGAACCACCTTTTCCGGAAAAAGCTAACGCGTAACCTCCAACGATTGCATACTCAACGTTGTTAGCGTTGAATAACTCTAACAACTCTTTGAAGTCTTGCTGTGTTTCCATCGTATTGCCTCCTTAGCATTTCAACGGCTTCAATACGCTCTTTGACTGATTTTGTTAACCAATATGCCGAATTTATTTCTTTACGAAAATTATCATTTAAATTACCTTTTTTTATAACTTTTTTTATCACGATATATCTTCTTCCTCTTCTGTACGCGATCTTTTTATTACTTCTTAACCCTCTGCCTTCTCCTGCTCGTATTTTTCTATAATTGATTGAGTGATTTTTTGGGGGAGCTGTTCATAGTGGGAAAATTTCATTGAGTACGACCCTTTTCCGTGAGTCATAGATCTAAGCTCCGTCGCGTATTTAAACATCTCTGATAAAGGAACGGAAGCCTTTACTATCTCCATACTGCCGCGCGCCTCCATACCCACAATCCTTCCTCTGCGGGAACTCAAATCTCCGCTAATCTGGCCCATATAATCCTCCGGCACAGCTATATCCACCTCCATTACAGGCTCAAGCAATACAGGCTTGGCGTCCATAGCAGCCTTTTTCAGGGCCATGGTCCCGGCAATCTGAAACGCGATGTCAGAAGAGTCAACAGTATGATAAGAGCCGTCATAAAGGGTAACCTTCACATCAACCATAGGACAACCGGCTATAACACCCTCTGACATAGTCTTTCTGATACCCTTTTCAACCGCGGGTATATAGTTTTTGGGTATGGCGCCGCCGACTATAGCATTAACAAACTCAAAACCCGCACCTTTTTCCAGAGGTTCTATTTCAATTGAGCAGTCACCGTACTGGCCGCGCCCGCCCGACTGTTTTTTATATTTACCCTGAGCCTTAGCCTTAGCGTTTATCGTCCCTTTGTAAGCAACTTTGGGCGTTCCAACCTCGACATCCACGCCAAAGCTTTCTTTCAATCTGCTTATCATAATTTCAAGATGAAGGTCTCCCATTCCTGAGACAATCTCTTCTTTTGTCTGCTGGTTCCTGCTGATTTTAAAGGTCGCATCTTCAACTGAAAGCTTCGCGAGAGCCGGTGAGATTTTATCTTCGTCTGCCCGTGATTTAGGGATAATAGACAAAGAGATAACCGGCTCGGGAAAAACTATACGTTTGAATAGGAGAGGGTGTTTTTCGTCACAGAGAGAATCCGACGTAGTGGTATATTTCAGTTTGTTAACAGCGGCTATAGCTCCTTCTTTCACCTGGTCAACCGCCTTCTGTTCTTTGCCTTCTAAAAGGAAAAGATGTCCAATTCTTTCTTTTTTACCGCTGGACGCGTTTAAAAATCCCGTATCGGCCTTGAGAACACCTGAATACACCCTAAATACAGAAAGCTGGCCAACATATGGATCCGATATAGTCTTAATCGTCTGAGCGGAAAAAGGCACCTCTTTCTTCCGTTCCACCTGAATCTCTTCTTCCTGATTACCCGCCTTAAAAGCAGCGATCGCGGGTAACGCGTCTGAAGCGGGAGCATATTTCATTATGGCTTCAAACAATAAATCAATGGATATATTTTTAGCGGCTGAACCGCACAGGATGGGTATTACCTTTCGCGCTAAAATGGCCTCACTCAAGGCCTTTATAATTTCCTCCTCAGTCAACTCTTTGCCCTCTAAATACTTTTCCGTCAGGGCATCATCAACTTCAGCCGCGACCTCAATTATCTTCTCCCGCATCTTTAACGCTTTTTCTTTATCGGCATCGGCCAGTTTTTCAATTCCTTCTTTTGAAAGCAAATCGACGGAACCTGAAAAAAAGTCTTCTTTGCCAAGCGGATACTGAAAAGGAAGGCAAATATCGCCAAAACTTTCCTGAATAGAGTTAACGGCTGAAAAAAAATCTGAACGTTCTTTGTCCAACTTATTAACAAATATCAGGCAGGGCTTATTTAATTCCTTGAGAATATTCCAGACGCGATCAGTTCCCACCTCTACGCCACGGGTACCGCTAACAACTAATACTCCCGCGTCAACGGCGTTTATACCGCTAATGATTTCCCCGATAAAGTCAGCATATCCGGGGCAATCTATTATATTAAGTCTACAATCACCGGCAGCTACATATAAAATAGAGGAGTTGATAGAAATTTTTCTTGATTTTTCATCAGGATAGTAATCGCTTACGCTCGTTCCAGCGTTGACCGAACCTAATCGTGAAGACATTTTTGTATTAAAAAGAATCGCCTCAACGATGGTTGTTTTACCGGCACTCGCGTGAGAAACAAATGCCACATTTTTTATCTTGCCATCAGCCATTATTATAAACTCCTTTCAGTAATAAATATTTAATTTATTTCCGTGAGAAATATATAAGCTAAAAGGATTATAACATAAAGCCGCTTTTAAGGCAAGAGGATACAGGAGGAATTGTCAACCCGAAATTAAAATGTCACATTCTTAACGAAATAGAAATGTCCTGTTTTAAGT
>DAOVNW010000112.1 GCA_030630095.1 Candidatus Omnitrophota bacterium | reverse complement strand
ATCCTAAATTCTAAACCCTAAATAAATTCAAAACTCTAATGTTCAAATGTACTAAATAAAAAATAAGAAACAAAGAGCTGATGGCTCATAGCTCTTGGCTCATGGCAAATACAATAAAAACAAGAAACTAAGAGCTATCGGCTAAGAGCCATTTCCACTCAAATAATATTTGTTTAATTAAATGCTTTTCCATCTTACACCCTTTCCACTGCACAAAAAGGGCATTTTTTGTGCAGTACACTGCATATATTCTATATTATCTATTTTTTTTATTTTGCCAAGGCTTTTTAACCCATAGTTATAAATCTCAAACCATAGCTAAATTTTGCAAACGATCCAGTAAAAATTCTTTACTCCAGACGTTTAGATTTGCCGCGGCTGAGGGTGTTAGAAACCTCATCTGCTGTCACATAATGACAGTTACGATTAAATTATCTACCCGGTTGACGAATATTTACTTAAATACACAAAAATCAATGATAGTCATTGCTTCACGCTTTCTCATTAATTACTTCGGCAATAATCATTTGTTCTATTTGCGTCACCGTATTTCCCTTATTGTACGATATATCGTACAATAAAAGCACGTATTATACGACAGACTTTGTCAATAGCAAATAGTTTAGGGCATAAAAGTGTAAAGCGTGTAAAGCAAAAAAGCTATCAGCTATCAGCCACGAGCTATGAGCTATTTTATAAATCGTTTTCGTGAGCCTGTCATACCATACAAACCAACAGCCAGGCTGCCAAGCATGATCATTGTGGCCGGCTCGGGAACAAAGGAGTGGCCATAGCCTAAATCGTCTCTGGATAGGGCTGTGTCTGAGATGCGGACTTCATCGAGCGCGCCTTGGTACCATTCGACGCTCTGGCTAAACCTTCCCATTACCAGAGGGGCATCATTGGAAAGCATTGGCTTTAGGCCAAAATCATTGCTTATACTGCTTAAGAGGGTGCCGTCTCTGTAGAATTTGACATTATCGTTAGCCTCATCTACGACTACAGCCATATGATACCACTCCCCCATCGTATAACTAACTCCGCTTGTATCATTTACGTTAACCCAGCCGCTATTATAGTAGGCAAACTTTATCCCGTGGCCGCCGCTATTTGGATGGCCGACGTTATATGTAACTTTGTTCCCGGAGTTATCGCCCTTCATAATTATAGTGGTATAGGTGCCGTCATATCTGTACCAATCTTGCGGTTTCATCCAGAATTCAATGGTCATATCTCCGGCAATGTCTAAACTTGCGCCGGTGCCACAGTTGAGCCAGTCATTAACTCCGTCAAAATAAAGCGCCGAGCCGTATTTACCGGCTGTCCAGGCAGGTTCATCATCCGAAACTTCTCCGCCTAAAGTACCGTGATTTCCATAAACACTTGAATCATAAGCAGTACCCCCTATTCCTTCATCAAACAGCCACAAGCCAACGGTAGCCGCGGAAGCGGTAGTCGGCACCGTAAAAAATAATAGCGTGATAAGTATTAAAAATACTCTTTTCATACCAATCTCCTCCTATAATGATTAGCGTATGTTTAATAGAGTTTAACGTGTAGCGTATGAAAAACTAAGATGCAACCTGCCTGCCGGCAGGCAAGTAACCAAACAATAACTACCCTTATGGGGACGGGCAAACAATAACCGATAATATTGAAATGCTTGTTGGCGCGGGGTTATTTGTTGTTTGTAGTTTTGGATAAAAATCGTTTTTTATTAATCTTTTCCTCAATATATATTGGAGATTCATCTAACCAATATTCAAAACAACCCTTTTTATTTCCGCCTATTTCTTTATCAAAGATATCCCTAAATAGCATTCCTTTAAGAATAATTGGTAATTTGAGCAAATTTTTTCCGTTCTCCGACCAAACTATATAAATAGTACTATCCTCTGTCCTAAATGTATAAAAACAGACTCCCTCGCAAAAAGGGGTCTTTTTTGCAAAAGAGCTCCCTGCTAATGTAAACAGTAACTTTTCACAGGCTAAATACGCTGGCAATTCCCCGAAGTCTGAATTTAAAAGCCCGAAGTCAAAGTCTTTCTTTAAACCTACATCCCGGCCGCATTTTCTCAGGCTGTGCCAGAATATTTTCTCCACCCCTTCCGATAAAAGCACCACGCAGCTTTTAACTAAATATTGAGCTTTGAATAACTCTTCTTTATCGTAATTCGAGGTTTTATAATAGTCGGGTGTAGTTGAAATCTCTGTAACCCAGAGCGGTTTATTAATTCCATAGTCATTAAGCGTTTGCCGAATGTTCATTACCGCCAATCGCGCCATAGATGCTTCCGGCGTATAGATATGTATGTTCATTATGTCAAAATAATCGCCTGCTCCATGCTTTAAGAGCGATTTAAGATATGTGCCGCTCCAGGGGTTCAGCAGTCCTCCGATTACAACCTTGCAGTCCGGATTGCCCCTTTTTAACCCTTTACGCATAGCCTTTAAGGTTTCTAAATACTCCGGCGCGCTAATCCTGCCTTTCCAAAAATCAGGTAAGTCAGGTTTATTCCATGCCTCCCAATGGGTAATTTGGTCTTTATATCTATGAGCTAAATTAAAGCATAAATTTTCTATATCCCGTAAGTCCTTGGCGGGAAAATGGGTCGCGGCAATTTTGCTGTTTTTACTGCCCGCGGCGCTCGTATTCCATGATGATGAGATGGGAACGGTAAATAAAATCTTAATGCCGTTTTTATTTAACAGATTGATTATCTTGTCCATCGCCTCCCATTTATAAACTCCTCTTTGGGGCTCTATGGCATCCCAGCAGTCTGAATTAAATCTCGCGATGCCTATCTTTGCCTTTTTTAGACAGTCTATCTCTCTCTGCCATAGCTCTATGGGCGCGTGTATCCCCAACCCGCCGCCTAAATAAGCGCCAAAGGTATCCTCTTTTATTCGCGGAGCCGCCTTATCATTAGAAAAAGACGGTGACTGAAAAAAGTTAAAAAGGACAGTTGCGCAAATTACGAAAATAGACGCTGCTTTATAAAAACTTTTCATATAAAAGTCCTCCCTTTTCTTTGAAAGATGTATTTTAAAAAAAATCTCGCAGTAATGCTATTTGCTCTCGCAAAGCCAAGATTCTCGCTGTTATCGGCTGAACTTACAAAATAGTCCGCTTTGAAATCAAGCTTGTTTATGACTATTTAATATCCCGCGTAGGAATATTTGGTTAGTTCGGCTTCTACTTTGTTTAGTATGGCGCCTAATACTTTGACGTTTGACTCTTTAAGGCTGTCAACCGCCCGCTTGACAATGCCTCTTCTGGTAGAGCCCGCCTCTATAACGAGTATGGCGGCGTCTACATTGGCGCTTAGAAGCGTGGCATCGGCTACAGGATAGACCGGCGCGGAGTCAAAAAGGATTAGATCGAACCGCTCTTTTAAGTGCTCTACAATGTCTTTAAATTTCTTAGAGGCTAGGAGGGCGGCCGGATTAGGGGGTTTGGTGCCGCAGGGCAGTATTTTTAGATTTTTTATCTCTGTATCGTGGATACAGGTATCTATTGTTACAGAATCAACTATCAGGTCGGCCAGGCCGTGGTCAGCTCTAAAGCCAAACTGCAGGTCTATTGAGGGGTGGCGCATATCCGCGTCAACCAGAAGGGTCTTTTTTTGCATAACGTTTGCCATCACCAGGGCAAAGTAAGCTACGGTCATACTCTTGCCTTCTTTGGGAACGGCAGATGTAATCATCAATGATTTTATGGGGTCGTCTGAAAAAAGGGCAAACTTTACGTTGGTGTGCAGGCGGTAAAACTCCGTAGCCTCGGGCGTATCGAGGTCTTCTTTTTTTATAGGTACAATGGACATAGAGAGTTGTTCCTGGAGAGCAATTTTCAAGTCAGTATCGGAGATATGATTTAGGCGGATAAGGGTCTCGCCCAGCAGACTGCCTTTTTCCTTGCTAATTTTAATGGCCTTTTTCAGTTCATTGTGCGTTATCAGGCCGGCATCTAAAAGTATCTGGCCGATTAAGCCGCGCCGCCTATTTAATAGTCCGTCAAACATATTCTTTGTCTCCTCTTTTTAATAGCGTATAAAACAAAGAGCTCATGGCTCATAGCTCGTGGCTCATGGTAAATACAATAAAAGCGTGTAAAACAAAGAGCTGATGGCTCATGGCTGATGGCTCATGGTAAATATAATGCAAAACAGCGTAAAACTTAGAGCTTAGAGCTAAGAGCTTAGAGCTAAGAGCTTAGAGCTAAGAGCTTAGAGCTAAGAGCTT
>DAOVNW010000149.1 GCA_030630095.1 Candidatus Omnitrophota bacterium | reverse complement strand
GGCATCCTTTTTACTTCGGTGATATGCCTCATACCTGGGTGGGTAGTGAGTATATTAACGCGGTACGATCTTTATTTGTTTATGAAATGGACGATAGGTTAATTTTAGGCGGAGGGATTGATGAAAAGTGGCTGTCTTCAGAAGAGGGCGTATCTGTAGAAGGTATGCCGACTTATTATGGTAAGATAAGCTACGCTCTTAATAAGGAAGGTGACGTTTTAAAAATTAGAGTCAATGGTAAGGCTGTTTCTCCGCCGGGTGGTTTTGTTTTTATGCTTCCCCAGCCAAAGAAAATTAAAAAGGTTAGCCTTAATGGAGAAAAGATAAAGATATCTTCGGTGGGCGATGTGAGTTTTTACAAAATCCCGGCTGAAATGATTGTTTCTTACGAAAATTAAGAGGAGTTGTTATCTTGAAGTTAGACGCGATAAAAAAAGAAGATATTCCAAAGTATCTTAAAGAAGAAAAAGGATGCCCGGTGTGGAACACCTACGAAAAAATTCGCGGCCTTGTTGGAGCGGAGGGAAATAACCGTAAAGTAATTGTAGGCGAAGATGGTTCATTTGCTCCCGATCCTCATCCTCACCTGGTTACCTTCTGGATTTATGATCATAGAAAAAGGGAGCTTTATACTCCGGAGACACTTAAAACAAGTTGGGCCCTGGAAGAAGGCCGATTTCCTGTCTCAATAGTAAAATGGGAAAAAGACGGCCTTAAAGTAACCACCACTATCTTTGCCAAAGAGATTGAGCCGGCCAAGGGATTAATGACCTTTGTGAGAACATCTCTTGAGAATAAAGGGCAGGAGGAAAAGGAGTTGTCTCTTTATGTAGTTATCCGCCATTCAGGACTTACCAGAAGAAGGGATGATGGGGTTAAAGAGATACTTTATGACGGCAGCCGGGTGATAAAGGTTAATAAAAGAACGGCGCTGTATATGAAAAAAGTACCTGATGCTTTTGGCTTTAGCGTTGTAAAAGAAGGCGATATCTGGGAGTTTGCCAAAGACGGCCTCATTCCGCCTAAGGTTGAAATAGTAGATGAACTGGGGTATGCCAGCGGCGCCTGTGTCTATAAGGTAAAATTAAAAAGCGGAATGAAAGAAAAATATGACTTTCTTGTGCCTGCCGGCTTTGAAGAGAATAGCAGCCTTTTATCTTTAACCGAAACCCTTAATTTTTCCGATAGCCTTAAAGAAGTCAAAGAATACTGGAAACAGAGAGTTCCTCTAGAGCTGAATCTTCCCGACGAAGAGTACGTCAACTGCTTTTATACTTCTATTTACTACATTTTGATATCAATGACCGGAAATGAACTTTGGCCGGGGCCTTATTTTTATGACTTTTTTACACTGCATGATGCTATAGAGATGGGCGGTGCTTTAGACAAGGCCGGCCTCTTCAAAACCGCGGAGGCGGCAACCGGCCGCTTTATTTTTAAAGATGATGACCCTTATTTAGATGGGCTTGGAGGTTGTATCTTTGGCTTATATGAACACTACCGGATTACACAGGATAAAAGTTGGTTGGAAAAAGTTTATCAGCGAATGGCAACGGATGCTAAAAGGCTCAAATCATTGCGAGCAAAACAGTTAACTCCTGAATTAAAGAATGGGCCTATTTACGGTTTGCTTCCTGATAGTGTGAGCCAGGATAACTTTTCAAGGAAGACGCACTTATACGTGGATAACTGGTGGGGGCTTATAGGGGTGAAAGCCGCCCTTGAGGCAGCCAGAGTTTTAAAGAAAGAAGATGATGTAGTCTGGCTCAAAGAGGAATATGAGGGCTTTTTTAGCTGCCTTATGGAAAGTTTTAAAAAGGTTATGAAAAGGGAAGCTATTGATTATATGCCGGCTTTTGCCGATTACTGGCCGCCGGAGGAGAGAACGGTGGACAAAGACCACAGAGTCTTAGGTGAAGCACAGATGGCTTGGGCGCATCGCCCTGCTCTTTTTCCGGGTTTAAGTTTAGGTATACCGATACCTCTGGATTTGTTCAGGCGGTCATATCAGCATTACTGGCAGAAGAGCGGCGGGTTTTCCGGTTATGACGGCGGTTGGTATGTAGAGTATGAAGAGTACTTTTGGGGGTATAATGTAATGCTGGCTCACGCGCCTCTTTTTTTAGGAATGGAGGAAGTTGCTTTAAAGAACGTCCAGTGGAGCCTTAAACATCAATCCTGCCCCGGGGGTTGGATGGAGGCAATGCATACTCGGCTCAATAAAGAAGGTTTAAGGGAAATAAGTGAAGGGGTAGTTTGCGATATACCCCATTGTTGGTCGGCCTCCCACTACGTTCTTATTTTAAGGAATATGCTTTTGCGGGAGGAGAACGAAAAACTGGTTCTTCTGTCTTGTATTCCCCAAAGCTGGTTCGAGGATGGTAAGATTATTGAGGTTAAAAACGCCCCCACCTATTTTGGAGAGATAAGTTTTTGTCTGAAGAGCTATTTGAAAAAAGGTTTTCTGGAGTTAGAGATAAATCCAAAGAATACGTCTCCGGAAGGATACCTTTTAAAACTACCTTTTAAGGAAGCAATCAAAAGAGTTACCGTCGATGATAGGGAGTGGAATGATTTTAAGGAAAAAGAGGTAAACTTGCCGGCGGCGGCCAAAAAGGTATTGATATATTATTGATATAAAGTAGTTAAACCGAAACCAAAAAAAAGAAGAGTAAGATGAAAAAAGCAAAAGTTTTAGCAGTAGTAATGTGTTTGTTTTTAGTTTTTTCCGCTTTGGGCTTATCTGAAGCAGCCGCCGGCAGATCGAACGCTATAGAAATTGTTACGGTGGAGGCTTCTTCTGTCGAAAATGAAGAACTTGCGGTAGAAAAAGCTATTGACGGTGATTTTATGTCACGTTGGGCATCTGAGTATGGCGAGGATATCCAATGGTTGACGATTGATCTTGGCAGTAGCCGAAAGGTTAATGCTCTCGCTGTTGCCTGGGAAACGGCCGCCGCTCTGGTCTATAAAGTTCAGACATCTTCAGATGGTTTAAAATGGAACGACGCGGCAGAGATTCATGATGGGAAAGCAGGTATTGAGGTTATAACTTTCCCGACTGTTACGGCCAGATATATTCGTATCTTCTGTCTTGAGCGTGCGTCGGAATACGGTTACTCCATTCATGAGATAGCGGTATACAATAACTAAAAAACTTAATGTATTAAAGTTTACGGGTTAACCGGCTAACCATAAGACTCGACAATGTATTCATATTTTTCTTGCGCCTTGAGTTTTTGAGTGTTAAACTGCTGTCCGTGAAAAAGTTAATGTAGGGACAGGGCTTGCCCCTGTCCGG
>DAOVNW010000120.1 GCA_030630095.1 Candidatus Omnitrophota bacterium | reverse complement strand
TGAGTTTTTGCGCTTTTTCTTTATCCTTAAAGTTTCCTACAAAAACAATGTGGTACTTGTTGTTTGAATCGATGAAAGCTGTATATCCGAGTTTTTTTAGTTTTTTAGCCTCTTTTTCTGCCCGGGACAACTGAGCATAAGCGGCAAGCTGCAGACTGTAGCTTTTATAAGCAGGCGGCTTTTTATTTTCTATCGCGCCAGCCGCTATTTGCTCCCCTTGTTCATCTTTCGCGGCCTTACTTTCAATTTGCCGCCCTTCTTCCCGCTTTATAATTACTTCCTGGCTGTTTTCCTTTTTAACGGCTTCGGCCTTTGCCGCTGCGGCAGGCCTGCCTGCCTTATTGATAGCAGTCAGGCTCATGCTTTTGCCTTTTTCTACCCCAAGGGAAAATATTATAACATAGAGCAGAATAACGGCTATTACCAAAGAAACCAGTTTTTCGCGTGAGATACTGATAGTTATATTTTTTAGCTTGGGCATGCTTTTAAATGCCTTCGCCTTTTTAATGCGGCCCTTTGGAAATTCACTGAATAATTCCGGCTGATATTCCCGGTTTTCGTCCATTTATATACCGATTCCCATTAGTCAGCCTTTTTGATTTGTTTAGTTTTTTTAATAACTTTCAAAAAAATCTTAACGATTTTTGGGTCAAATTGCGTGCCGCTATTTTTGTTTATTTCTTTTATTGCCTGGTCGACGGATTTGGCTCTGCGATACGGCCTCTTGGTTATCATGGCGTCAAAGGCGTCAACAATTGACAATATTCTGGCGCCGATTGGTATTCCTTTACCCTTTAATCCTTCCGGATAGCCGGAGCCGTCGTATTTTTCACGGTGATAAAGAATGATCGGTATAGCCGGCTCTAAAACTTTAAGGTGCTTGAGAATCGACGCGCTTTTCGTAGGATGCTGTTTTATCATTTTAAACTCTTTGCTTGTTAATCTTGAGTTTTTCTGAAGAATTTTTTCCGGTATGCCTATTTTGCCGACGTCATGCAGTTTAACGGCGTAATTTAGGGCATTAATATTATCCTTGGATAAATTTAGTTCGTGGGCAATGTCGGTTATCAGTTTTTTGAATTTTGTCTCCCGTATATGAGCCTGTCTGTAGGTACCCGAGAGCGTTGTTAGCGATTTAATGCTTCCAACAGCTACCTTTTCGCGCTGTTTATTTAGCTGCGCGTTTTTAATGGCAATGACGGCTTGCTCGGAGAAGGTGCTTAGGATTTCCTGGTCAAAGTAATTAAAAGGCTTTTTATCTATTTTGTCAGCGACTACAATGACACCAAGAACATCTTCTTCTATAAGCGGCATTGCGAGGCAATGTTCTGTCAGCACGGGGATTGCTTTTTTAGCTGATTGGCCGGCCATGCCGTCACCGAATTTAATCTTATGGGTTTCTGCTAATTGCCCTCTTGAGGTTACGCAGGCCATTGGTTTTAAGCAGCGCCTGTTTTTTTCCGTTAGATAGATGGAGCACTTTCTGACCTTCATTACTTGAAGAGATAATCTTGCCAGGCGCGGCAATAGGTCCTTCAGATCAAGAGTGGTGCTTATAAGTCTGTGTATGGTATGAATGGTCGAAAGGGCCGCTGTTCTGGGCTGAATGGTTTCATAGAGCCTTGTGAGCTCCATGTCATTCTGCATTTTTAAAATAGCGGTATTTAAATAAGACTGAAAAATTAGTCTATACTCTTTCGCGCTCAAACATTGAATATCGGCGATTAGTATATAGCCAAACAGATAATTTTCGCTTAAAAATGGAAAAATGTACGCTATTGAGTTAGTATCGTATTTAATTTCTGCCGGATTGTGACTTTTTTTAACCTTATGAAGCGAGGTATAAATATCAGTAAAAACATTTCTACCTTTTTCCGTCTTTTTATACTTATTCAGAAAAGAGGCTGGGAGTTTATTTTTAAACTCCGGAATCAACTGCGGGACTGTTTCTATTTCCAGCCAAACTGTTTTTTTGCCCCAGGCCTTGAGGAATACCTTTTTCATTTTTTGATACTCTTCAGTGGCGATTAAGTTATGAAATAGTTCCTCTTTGTTTTTTTTCATTTAACGCTATCCTTTTTCCTCTGTGAGATTAGACCCTTTCATAAGGATCGAATAATTTTTTGTATTCATCAAGGGCGTACCTGTCGGTCATGCCGGCCATATAATCGCAAATAACCCTGTACTTGCCGTCCCTTTTTAAATATTTCAGTCTGGTTTGAGGCATTAAGGCCGGTTGTTTTATGTATACTTTAAATAAATCATGTAAAAATCTGGTTGATTTGTCAGACATTCTAATTACGTGCGGGTGCATATAAAGGTTGTCGTATAAAAATTTAGCGGCTTCTGTTTTTTGTTTATTGAAAGCCGGGCTAAAGGCTACTATCGCCCTCTTCTGATTGATCGCTTTTTGACTGGATGTTATTTTAGCCAGCTTTAATTTTTTATTAGTTTCGCCAATTAAATCAGAAACATAATAATTAATCATTTCTCTTATCGTAAGGTGCCTTATCACTTCATGGTCAGCCGTTCGATATTTTCTGTTGATTGCCCTTTGAGCCAACCTCCAGAGTTTAATTTTATCAAGATTTTCCATAGAAATCAAGCCGGAAGTTATACCATCATCTAAATCATGATTATTATAAGCTATTTCATCGGCAACGTTTACGACTTGAGCTTCTAAAGATGGTTTTTTCTCGGGGTTGAAATCAGAAGTCCTGGGCGCATCGTATATACTTTTGTGTTTTATTATGCCTTCTCTTACCTCCCAGCTTAAGTTTAATCCTTTAAAGTCAGGGTGTTTCTCTTCCAGATAGTCAACGATTCTGAGAGCCTGTAGATTATGCTCAAAGCCGCCGTTTTTTTTCATCATCTTATTCAGCGCTTTTTCGCCGGAGTGGCCAAAGGGCGTATGCCCTATGTCATGAGCCAGGGCGATGGCCTCGACCAGGTCTTCATTTAGCCCAAGCGCACGGGCTATGGTTCGCGCGATCTGAGTTACTTCCAGGGTATGAGTTAGGCGGGTCCGGTAATGGTCGCCTTCATAGTTTACAAAAACCTGTGTTTTATACTGGAGCCGCCTGAAGGCCGTAGAATAAGTAATTCTGTCTTTATCGCGCTGATAGGCTGTGCGGTAAGGATGTTCATTTTCCTTATGAACCCTGCCCCTGCTTTGGCTGCTTTTTGCGGCGTAATTAGCCAGGTATTTTTCTTCTTTTTTTTCCGTATCTTTACGAGTTATCATTGTTTCGCGACTAACTTAAGAAGCTCCTTCTTATCTACACTGGTTTGTGTGTGTTTGGCCATATCTTTTACTGTAAATGTTTTGTTTTTAAGTTCATTTTCACCGATTATTATTACATATCCGGCTTCAAGCCGGTTAGCTTGGCGCATCTGCGCTTTAAGAGATTTAATTTTATAAGCTATATGAGCCTGAATGCCGGCTTGCCTGATGTAGTTGAGTATTTCAAAACTCCTTTCGTATGAAGGCTCATCTAAAGCGGCGATATAAACCGTTTTAGTTTTGTTTATTTTAAATTCGATATTTTCAGATTCACAGGCAAGCAGGAGCCTCTCAGTACCGAAGGCGAAACCGCAGGCACCCATCTCAGGTCCTCCAAAAGAGCTGATAAGATTATCATAACGTCCGCCGCCGCATATGGCGTTTTGAGCTCCCAAACCGGTATGAGTGAGTTCAAAAGTTGTACCAGTGTAATAATCCAAGCCTCTTACCAGAAACTGATTTTCTTTAAATGGTATTTTTAATTTTGTAAGGATTTTTTTTAATTTTTCATAGTGATTAAGGCATTTTTCACAGATGCAATCAAATGGTGTTGGAAAATTATCCATCAATTCGCGGCAAGTTGAATTTTTGCAGTCCAATATTCTTAAAGGATTATTTTTGATTCTGCGTTGGCAATTAACGCATAATTTAGATATTAGACGCGGTTTATTTTCGGCGATTTTCGCGAGCTTTTTTTTATATTTATGCCTGTCATTTTCGCAGCCGAGAGAGTTGATTTGAATCTCATAGTTTTTAAGTTTAAGAGTTTTGACGATTTCATCCATTAAAGCGATAATCTCCGCGTCAAGATAAGGGCTGTAAGATCCTATGGCTT
>DAOVNW010000081.1 GCA_030630095.1 Candidatus Omnitrophota bacterium | reverse complement strand
TTCCTTAGAGAAGTATCGCCGGACGTTATTGAAGAAGATAGGGGCTAAAACAGATATAAAGCAAAGGGGAAGGGTGTACCGATCAGAAAACTTCAATGTCGTCACGGATAAAAAAAGCATAGAGGAGTACGAGGTAGAAAATACAAAAAAGTTTGAAGCCTCGATGCTCAGGATATGTTATATATTGGAAGAGGCACATAAAATAACAACAAAAATTACCGGTCTGCGCGGTTCAGGTAAATATTATATAGAGATATATTCGCCGCAGGTCTTTAAGAAGTATAGCGGATCAACAGATGCTTACCATACATATTACAACGGTTCGCGGTTGAGAATGTGTTTTCCGTCCGAGGCTATGCAAAATCCCCTTGATGACTCACCTGATATGATAACCCATCTTTACGATGCATTTGCCCTGATGTTTATTTATGGAAAGCAGGGCTCTAGGATTGACGGCTGTGACAAGCTAAGATTTCGGGAGTATATAGAGGAGTTGGGCTCAAAATTGTCTAAATGGAACCATAGTTTATCTCCTGAAGAAAGAAAAGAAATAGTCAGCGAGGTAGACAAGGAGTACACCTTTTTATTTAAAAAATACCCTGACTTGTTTAAAAAAAAGAGCGTTAATAAAAAGACTATGGAGTGCAAATGGTGCAAAAAAGAGATTAACATAACAGGCATAAGAAGAGGGTCACGGATTAAGTGTCCGCACTGCGGCAAGAGTGTTAACATTAAATAAGATGGGCAAACCTGAAAGTCAAATATTAAGAACGCGCCTTGAGAATACAGATGAGATTTTCAGAGATAACGGAATAAGAAATTCCCGCCTGGAGACTGAGGTTCTTTTTTGCGCGGTTTTAAGAGTCAAAAGGTTGAATTTATACACTGATGAGATTAATCTTGGAAATGACCAGCTTGACACAATAAACGATTGGATAAAAAGGCGGCTCGCGGGTGAACCCCTGGCTTATATAGTCGGCAGTGCCGTTTTTTACGGCCTTGAATTTAAGGTTGATAAGAGTGTTTTGATACCGCGTGCCGAAACTGAACTCTTAGTCGAGAAAGTCCTTAACGTTATTAAAGATAATGGGTTAAGTAAGCCGGTAATCGCGGATATAGGAACAGGATGCGGAAATATCGCTATTTCATTGACAAAACAGCTAAGTAGTTGTAAAATAATCGCTACCGACATTTCCGGTTTATCACTAAAAGTGGCCGGTGAAAATGCTGAAAAATACGGCTTTGAAGGAAAAATTACCTTTTCAAAGGGCGATCTGTTTAAGCCTCTTGAGGGCTTTAAGGAACAAATAGATGTCATAGTTTCTAATCCGCCCTATGTAAGTGCTTGTGAATTAAATAAGTTACAGCGTGAAGTCAGGGAAGAGCCGCTTTTGGCGCTCGCGGGCGGCAGGAACGGTTTGTTGTTTTATAGAAAAATAATTAAAGAAGCCCATCTTTTTTTGAAACCACTGGGTTTTTTAGTGTTAGAGTTGGGTAAAGGGCGCCTTGAAGGGGTCAATAAGATGCTTTTATCAGCCGGCCATTATAGAAAAACAGAGATTTTTAAGGATTATAACGGTATAGACAGAATAATAGTTTGCCAAAAAATAAAGTAAAGCAAAGATGGATAAAGTTGTTATAAACGGCGGCAGAAGGTTGGAAGGTCAGATTACGGTTAGCGGGGCGAAGAACGCGGTATTGCCGATTTTAGCCGCCACTCTGTTGACAGAGGATAAGTCGGTTATAAAAAATGTGCCCCGCGTGGTTGATGTCCAGACAATAATTAAGATAATTGAAGCTTTGGGTGTCCGGGTTAATAATGAGGGAGACAGGGTTGAAGTTATCCCCGGCAGATATACTTCATTTACGGCGCCCTATGAGTTAGTCAGCACTATGCGGGCGTCTGTATGCGTCTTGGGAGCTCTTTTAGCAAAAGTGGGCCGGGCAAGGGTATCTATGCCGGGCGGCTGTGTGATTGGGCTTAGGCCGGTAGATTTGCATTTAAAGGGATTAAGGGCGTTAGGGGCTGAGATAAAGTTCAACCACGGATATATCGATGCTGTTTCTTCCCGCTTGAGAGGGGCCGATATCTATCTGGGAGGAGCCTTTGGTTCCAGTGTTTTGGCTACGGCCAATGTAATGATGGCGGCAACTCTGGCAAAAGGCAGAACTGTAATAGAAGGCGCGGCTTGCGAACCGGAGATAGTCGACTTAGGAAATTTTTTAAATAAAATGGGTGCCGGGATTTCCGGGCATAATTCACCCGTTATAGTAATAGACGGAGTTAAAAGGCTTCACGGCGCGGAGCATACGGTTATTGCCGACAGGATTGAGGCTGGTACTTATATGATAGCCGGCGCCATTACTAAAGGTGATATAACCCTGAAGAACGTCTGTTTCTCTCATTTGGGGGCCGTAATAGACAAGCTCAAAGAAGCGGGGGTAGATATCTTAAAGGGTAATGGTTTTCTGAGAGTCAGGCGTGAAAAGGAACTAAAACCTATAGATGTAACCACATTACCTTATCCAGGTTTTCCGACTGATTTACAGGCGCAGATGACAGCCTTAATGACTTTAGCCGGCGGTATTAGCATTATTACGGAAAAAATATACCCCGGGCGCTTTATGCACGTCAGTGAGTTAAATAGAATGGGGGCGGAAATTTATATTGAGGGTCCCAGCGCCATAGTTAAAGGTGTTAAGTCATTAAGCGGGGCGCCGGTGATGGCATCTGATTTAAGGGCGTCAGCGGCCCTGATACTTGCCGGCCTTACGGCTAAGGGCAAAACAGAAGTCTCACGTATCTATCATCTCGACAGGGGTTATGAGAAGATAGAGGATAAATTATCTGCGTTGGGAGCTGATATTTTGAGGCAAAAGGAGTAATATTTTTGGGTCATTCTTAATTAAGCTGAGTAGATTTCTATAACTTAATGATTTGCAAATTATTAAACAAATTAAGAATGCCCCATGATTACACAGATTGTTAAAAGATTACAGAGATTAACTTCTATTAGTATATCGGTGTAATCGGTTTTTTAATCGGTGCAATCAGGTTCTTTTGTCCAATTTAAACAAGAAAGAACCATATTTTTAATTTTTCGTCTTATGGCGGAAAGGAAGGAGTTTTAAAATGTCGACGAGGATTAGATTAAAAAGAATTGGCACAAAAAAAAGAGCGGTTTACAGAATTGTGGTCTGCGACAGTAGGTCATCAAGAGATGGCAGTGTTATTGAAGAACTCGGCACTTACGATCCCAATCAGATGCCGGAGTTGATTCAGTTAAAGAAAGAAAGGGCGAAATATTGGGTCGGGGAGGGAGCCGTCAGCAGCCGGACGGTAGAAAGTATTCTAAAAAAGCAGGAAATAAAGTAATCTTTTAATGCTGAAGATAGACATTATAACTATTTTTCCGGAAATATTCAAAGCAGTGACCGGTGAGTCGATAATTAAAAGGGCCTGCCAGAAAAAAAAGATTAGGATAGAGATTCATAACTTAAGAGATTTCACGGATAACGCGCATAGAAAGGTTGATGAGCGGCCGTTTGGCGGCGGCCCGGGTATGCTGATAAGTCCCGAGCCTGTCTTTAAAGCCGTAAAAAAGATTAAAGGAAGAAGAAAAAAAACAAAAGTTATACTTCTTACCCCTCAAGGCGTTAAGTTTGAGCAGAAGACTGCCAGAAGATTAAGCAAAGAAACGCACCTGATATTTATCTGTCCCCGCTATGAGGGAATTGATGAGCGGGTGAGGCTGAAGTTGGTAGATGAAGAGATATCTATAGGCGATTACGTGTTAACCGGAGGAGAACTGCCGGCTTTGGTAGTAATAGATGCTGTTACAAGGTTGATTCCCGGTGTTCTGGGAGACAGTGAGTCGGCTATATCAGACTCATTTGAGAATAACCTGTTAGAGCATCCTCAGTACACGCGGCCGGCAAATTTCAGAGGATTAAAAGTGCCGGAGATTTTGCTTTCAGGAAACCACCGGTTAATTAAAGAGTGGAAAAGGAAACAGTCTCTTTTAAGAACAAAAAGAAAGAGGCCGGATCTGTTAAAAAAAGAAAGGGATAATCATGAACAAAGTTGAACTAATTGAAAAAGAACAGGTCAAAAAGGATATGCCGGCTTTTAAGGCGGGAGATACTGTTAAGGTGTACGTACGCATTAAAGAGGAGGAAAAAGAGCGCCTTCAGGTCTTTGAAGGGATTGTTCTCGGCATTAATGGCGGGGGGGCCGGCAAAACTTTTATAGTGAGAAAGATTTCTTATAGCGTGGGAGTAGAGAGAACATTTCCGGTTCATTCACCCAACGTTCAGAAGATTCAGGTTGTCAAGAGGAGCAAGATGAAAAGGTCGAAACTCTTTTATTTAAGGGATAGAGTAAGTAAAAAGTTTAAAGTTGAAGAAGAATGGGGTAAGCGGTAGGAGTCTGAAATCTTAGATGGTGGTTGGTAAAATGTACCTAAAGAAATCAATTGAAACTTACTTAAAAGATCTTTCCGCGAAAAAACCCGCTCCGGGTGGAGGCAGCGCGGCGGGTCTGACCGCGGCCATGGGGGCGTCTTTGGCTTGCATGGTTCTTCAGTTTTCCGCGAAAACCAGCCGGACAGCCGCGTTATTGGAAAAAGTCAGGTTTCTCAGGAAGAAATTTGCCGGCTTAACGGACAATGACATCGTGGTTTATCAAAAAGTTTTTCTTGCCTATAATCTGCCTAAATCAACCGAAGTTCAAAAAGCAAGAAGAAGAGAGCGGATTCAGATATCCTTAAAATCAGCCCTTTCTATCTGTGAGGAACTATGCGGATTGTGTTATGAAGGTATGATGATTACAAAGAGGCTGCTCAGGGTTGGTAATGAAAAATTAATTTCCGATACGGCAATAAGCCTCCTTCTTTTTGAAGCGGCCTATCAGTCATCTCTCTATAACGTTAAAATTAACCTTAGAGGCATTAAGGATATAAGCTTAAAAAAGAAAGTTAGGCGAAATATAACGGCCTTAAGTAAAAAAGTGTCAACTTTAAAGATGGAAGTTTTAGAAAGAGTAGATGAAGCCTTATGAGCGCTAAAGTTTTAGACGGCAAGGCCATTGCCTCAAAAATTAAAAAGGAATTAAAGAAAGAGATAGAGTCTTTGATAAAAAAATATCAAAAGGTTCCTGTCTTAGTTTCTATTCAGGTTAGCCGGGACGCGGGCATTGAGAGCTACGTAAAAGCTCAAAAAAAGGCGGCTGACTGCCTGGGAATTGGATACCAGCGGCTGGTATTACCAGAAGACATTGA
>DAOVNW010000174.1 GCA_030630095.1 Candidatus Omnitrophota bacterium | reverse complement strand
GACATAAGCCCTTCCAATAAGGACACCAGCCCTTTCCCCTTGTCTCTGCCAAAAAACCCAATGTTGATACCAGTTAGAATAATCTCTTTATAGCCGGCCCGGCATAAATTCTCCACTTCTCCTTTTATCTCGCCCGCGTCCCTACTTTTGGCTCGGCCCCGCGTAAAAGGAACTATGCAGTAAGAGCAAAAATTATTACACCCGTCCTCTATTTTAACAAAGGCTTTATCTCTATTCGAAAAGGCGGTAATCACGTCAACCGGCTTGCCGCAGTTACTGTTTACAAGTGAAAGAATCTTGCTTTTATCCAAGTTCCGAACGAACAAACTTACCCCTTTTATCTTATTAACCACGCTAAACTCATTATCAACCGCGCAGCCGGTAACAATAACCCTGGCATGAGGGTTCTTCCTGATAATCCGCGCAATTGCCCTCTTTGACTTCTCATCACTCTTTTTGGTAACGGTGCAGGTATTTACTACGCACACTTCGGCCTCCTTTTCATCCGAAACCTCACGGTAGCCATTAGCGCTAAAACCTTCTCTTAAAAGCTGGGTCTCATACTGATTTACCTTACAGCCGATAGTCTTAAATAAACAGGTTTTCATATCAATCATAAAAAAAATTTATTACCGACATAACGTATATGGCAGCAGTCTCTGTGCGCAACACCCTTTCGCCCAGATAAACCGGAGAAATTTTACTCTTTTTTGCCAGTTCAATCTCACTCTTGCTAAAACCGCCTTCAGGCCCAACCAAAAAAAGCACTCCATCTTTCCTCTTCGGCTTCTTATCTTTCAGGGCTTTTTTAAAAGCGCAATCCGCGCCGCTGACACAGCCGATAAAAACCGCGCTAAAGGACTCTGACAGCTTAGCAACTTCCTTAAAAACAGTTATCCCGCTTATCGCTGGAATCTTTATTCTGCCCGACTGCTTGGAGGCCCCCCTGGCAATCTCAAGCCATCTCTTTATCTTTTTGCCTTCATCTTTATTATCAGGCAAAACAACGCTTCTCTCAGTCTTCATCGGGATAATTTCCTTTACCCCCAGTTCTGTACACTTTTGAACAATAAGATCCATCTTTTTTCCTTTAGGCAGGCCTATAGCAATGGAAACATTGAGTTCACTTTCCGGCCGCGTTCTGCCCGCCTTTATAATTCTAACCACAACTGACTTAGGCGCGGCCGAGGTTATAATACCTTTATACCCTTTTATCCCGTCAAAAACTACCACTTCATCATCCGGCCTAAGACGCATAACCTTGTAAATATGATGGGCTTCATCGCCATCAAGATAGATAGCGCCTTCTCTGACTTTTTCGGGAGGGCAGTAAAATCTACTCACTTTTTACCTCGCTTTCAGAAAAAACCTCCGCTGAAAAGACATAAATCTCCGTCTCCTTATTCATCCATGCATCTTTGGAAAGCCCCGCCTTATAGCAGGCTTGCTCCAAAAATGTATTCCTATCCCAGCCGTGTTCAAGGGCTACCTGCGGCAGAAGCAGTCCTGAATTAAAACCTCTCTTTAAAAAAACACCGTGTAAACCGGGCTTAACCTCACCAGGACTGCCTACTTTTTTAAGCGCGGATAAAACCGATACCTCGACTTCTATCTCCTCAAATTCTTTTTCTGTCAGGGCGGGAAGGCGGGGGTCATAAAAAGCGGCCTGGACAGCTATTTCAGTAATGGTTTTGTAGAGCGGCATATCACCAACCACCCTGCCGATACAGCCACGAAGGCTGCCCTTTATCTTGAGTGTTACAAAAGCACCCAACTCCCTGTTTAACACCTCATCATCTATCTCAAAAGACACCCTTTTTTTATCTTTTAAGTACTCCTTAATCGAGCTTCTGATAATACCAATTAAAATTTTTTTCTGGCCGGTGTTCAACATTTTTTATCCTTTTCACAATTTAGGTATTGTCAAAAATATTTAACTTTAAATAACCAATAACCAAGTTATACCCTAATCCTATGTTTCACTTCTATATCAAGACGTTCGCGTTCGCTCACTCTAAGAATTAAGACGCTCATTTTATTCGCTCTAAGGATTAAGTTTTTTCGCTTAATCCCTAACTTTACACTTAAGGTTCAACCTTATATGTAAAGTTACGTTTCAATCCTTGCCTGCCCCGTATATGAACGAAGTGAATTGTTCGAGGTTTTACTTAATCCTTAAAGCTCACCATCAATTCGTCAACGGTGAGCGTCTTAATCCTTAATCCTGTTTTTCGTGTCTTGGTTATTTTATTCTTTTTCTCCTTCATTTTTTCATAAAACTTTTTACGCTACCACAATTTACTACTTCATAATCTTTATCTGTGAGGGAGAATTTAAAATAATCTCGGGGCTCCCATTATACTCTTTAATCGTACCTGTTACCCGCACCTTTTTATTTTTGTAGTGATTCTCGGGGCATTCGGGAAATCTGTCAAAAGCAGAACGAAATATCACCGCCGTAAAGTATCTTTTGTAGTCAGGATGAAAGTTTAAAAAACAGGCCTTGCCGGAATTATATGTCTTTACTATCCGGCCTTCTATCGTAACGCATTGGCCGTAATATTTACCGGCATCTCTCCAACCTATCACTTTCCCGCTCTTTTGGCTCTGATATGAAGAAACCTTCGCCTTCTGAAAACTGCTGTCTCCGGAATCTTTTAATATAGTAAACCTAACTGTCAGCAGCACCAGAATAATTCCCAGAAAAAAGAACCCCGCCTTCTTATAAAAATCAATATTTGAGCCCACTGCTAAGCCCCCTTTTTTTGGTTACCGCTTAAAAATTACTTTCCATATTTATCTATTAACCTGTCAAGCTCGATATCAAATTGTCTTTTACCTTCCTCGCTTAGCTTATTAAACCTCTCAACTATGCCTG
>DAOVNW010000064.1 GCA_030630095.1 Candidatus Omnitrophota bacterium | reverse complement strand
GGTATATCGGCAGGGCAAGCAATAATGTGGCTGAGTATACTGCTATGAATCTTGCTCTTTCCGAAGCGCTTACCTTCAAAGCCGCGGCGATAACCATAAAAACGGATAGCGAGCTTGTGGCCAGGCAGTTAAGCGGTCAATACAAGGTCAAAAGCGATAACCTAAAGCCCCTCTATGTTCAGGCCATGTATCTGATAGACGCCTTAGATAATGTTAAGATTGTCCATATAAAGCGGCATTTGAATAAAGAAGCGGACAGATTAGCTACATTGGCTGTGGACAAGCACACCTCTTAAAAAAAGCAGAGAATTTGATTCCCGCCCATTTTTTAGTTACCCCCCCACATATTGGCTAATTTTTTCTATTTTCCACAACTTATTGTGTTTAAACAAAAAAAGTATATTTTACTCTTGACATAAAAAGGTGCGTAGGGTATACTTCGTGGTATGTAGTGGAGTAAAGTGGAGGATATCAAATGTTCTACGGGGAGTATAAGCATACTATTGACCGCAAGGGACGGCTTATTATTCCTGCCAAGTTTCGCCTGCTGACCAAAGAGAATTATATTGATAAGTTATACGTTACCCGCGGGTTAGATAAATGCCTTTTTGTTTTTATTGAAGAAGAGTGGAAGTCGCAAGAGCACAAATTTAGATCCCTCCCATTTACCAAAAAAGATTCACGAAAATTTAACCGTCTTTATTTTTCAGGAGCTTGTGAAACGTTCTTTGACAAGCAGGGCAGGATTCTCATACCCAAATATCTCAAGGAGTACGCTCAGATTAAAAATGAGGTTATAATTGTCGGTGTTTCTAACAGGTTTGAAATATGGGACGAGGGGGTCTGGAGAGAGTATTATAAAAATACACAAAGCTCTTTTGAAGACATTGCTGAGGATTTAATGGGTCCTCCCGATATGGTTTAAAAAAAAGGGGGTGAAGGAAATGAGAGAGAGTGTTCGCGTTTATGTTGACACATCCAAGCATTTTGAATTCTCCGAATTAGGAATACCAATGGAAGTCTTTAGAAAGAAAAGGGCATTGTACGATGAGAAGGATAATTTGCACTTTAACACCTTCACGCTGAAGATGGTCAAATCATCAAATGCTTCCGGGTGGGTAGATACACTATTAAACATCAAATAAGAAGAGAAAGAAAGGGTCTTAGAATACGTGCACAGGCCTGTTATGACAGAAGAGATAAGTGAGTATCTTAGCTTAAAGCCGGGAAATATTGTTGTAGATTGTACGGTGGGAGCCGGCGGTCACAGTATAAATATCCTAAAACAGATAGCTCCGGCTGGACGATTAATTGGTATTGACCAGGATGAAGAAATACTGGAGCTTGCCCGCCGGAGGTTAAAGGGTTATGAGAAAAACTGTGAATTGGTATATGGGAACTTTAAAGATATGGATATTATTCTCCGGCAATTAAATATAAAAGAAATAGACGCTGTTTTATATGATTTAGGCGTGTCTTCTTTTCAGCTTGACAGCCCTGAGAGAGGATTTAGCTTTTTGCAGGATGGCCCGCTGGATATGAGGATGGATAAAAGCGGACAGTTAAGCGCCTTTGATTTAGTTAATAACCTCCCTAAAGAGGAGATTAGCAGAATCATTTTTAAATACGGGGAGGAACGCTATGCCCGGAGGATATCTTCTTTAATAATAAAAAAAAGAAAGGAGCGTTTTATATCTTCTACCAGAGCTCTGGCAGACATAGTTAGTGAAGCTATGCCGCGCGGCAGGCGGCGTGAAAAAATACATCCGGCGACCCGAACCTTTCAGGCGTTCAGAATAGCCGTAAATAACGAACTTGAGGCTTTGCGAATAAGTTTAAATAAAGCGGTGGGCTTTTTAAAGGGCGGTTCAAGAATATGTGTTCTGTCGTTTCAGTCGCTGGAGGACAGAATTGTAAAAAATAAATTCAGGGACTTGGCCAAAGAGTCTGTCCTTGAAGTTTTAACTAAAAAACCCCTGAGACCCGGGTCTCAGGAAAAAAAGGCAAATCCCCGCTCAAGAAGCGCCAAGTTGAGAGCGGCAGAAAAGATAGGATGACAAATGAAGCCACTGGGAAAATTTCTAATAGTTGTTTTTTTTGTAACCGGCATATGTCTTTATTATATCAACGGGCAGAGCGCTTTATTAAGTTTGAGTTATGAGATAGATGACAACCAAACGGCGATTGAAAGGCTTCTTGACGAAAATAACAATTTGGCTTATAATGCGTTTACGTTGAAGTCACCCTCAAATTTAGAAAGAGAACTGCTTTTAGAAGATGTTGTTCTGTGTATTCCGGATAGAGAACAAATAGTGTATTTGGCTAAAGCGCCAAGTTCCTCCGATGAATCTCTTAAGGTATCTAAAAAAAGCATCTTTAGCCTGTTTGATATAAACCGTAAAGCGGAAGCTGAGCCTATAGAGGAACAGTAGGCCCATTATAAGCTGGACGCGATTGCCAAGAAACGATTGATTAAATTGTGTATGAAAGACGCTGCAATTTTCGCTCCCTAATAATATATGTCTTCTTTTTATTGCTCCCGTTAGTTATATATACCGGGCGTGTATTCTATCTACAAATTATAAAATCAGAACACTTTAGCCTCCTGGCTGATAAGCAGCATAGATTTTATTACAAAATCCCTCCGCAAAGAGGCCGTATATATGATCGGAAGATGAGGACGCTGGCTGTTAGTTTTAATGTTTCTTCCTGCTATGCCAATCCGCGCAAGATTAAAGATAAGCAAAGGGCGGCAGATAAATTAGCCGTCTTTTTCGATTTAGACTACGATAAAGTTTTGAGACTGCTTAAAAAAGACAAAGCCTTTGTCTGGATAAAGAGGCATATCAGTGAAGAAAGCGCTAAAGGCCTTGATGAGCTTGGCATAAGGGCTCTGGGGTTAATTAAGGAAAGTAAGCGTTTTTATCCGGATCAGGTTTTGGCTTCTCATATTTTAGGCTTTGTAGGTGTTGACAATGATGGCCTGGAGGGTTTAGAATTATACTATAATGATTACCTGAAGGGCGCGGCAGGTTTAACCATTATATCCAGGGATGCCAAAGGCAGGCGCATAGAGTCTAAAGAACATCTTATCAGCAGCCCCTTGGACGGCTATGATTTGGTTCTGACGATTGACAAGTATATTCAGCATATCGCCGAAAGAGAGTTAGAGACAGTCTATAAAAAGTACAAAGCCAAAGCCGCCATCATAATTATTATGGACCCGTCAACCGGTGAGATTCTGGCTATGGCCAACAGGCCGACATTCAATCCTAACTCTTTTGCTAAAAGCAGTTCTGACGCGCGCAGAAATAGAGCTGTTTGTGATATTTTTGAGCCCGGTTCTGTTTTTAAAATAGTAACCGCCGCTGGCGCCATGGAAGAAGGCATTGTTTCACCCGAGGACAAAATCTACTGCGAAAATGGCGCCTACAGAATTCACCGCCATACGCTTCATGACCACAAACCTTATAAAGACCTTACTTTCAAGGAGGTTATTAAATACTCATCCAACATTGGAATTGTTAAGGTTGCCCAGAGACTCAAAGAGAGCGTGCTTTATCAGTACATTAAACGTTTTGGGTTTGGAAAAGTAACCGGCATTGACCTGCCGCTGGAAGAAAGAGGGATAATCAGGCCTCCGGAGCAATGGTCAAAGATATCAATTTCAGCTATTCCTATGGGCCAGGAGATTGCCGTAACCGCCCTGCAGATGTTGCGCGCTATGTCAGCGGCAGGTAACGGGGGCAGGTTAGTTAGACCCCATCTGGTTAAGCGCGTTGCTGACAGCCGGGATGAATGCTTAAAGGAGTTTAAGCCTGAACGCAGCCGGAGAATTTTTGGTGAAAAAACGAGCATCCAGCTGAAGGAAATTTTAGCCGCCGTCGTCGAAGGAGGAACCGGCAAAAGGGCAAAGGTGAAAGGCTATGCGGCAGCCGGCAAAACCGGAACCGCCCAAAAGGTAAGCCCTAAGGGAGGGTATTCACGCGGGAAGTTTATAGCTGTCTTTGCCGGATTTTTGCCGGTAGAAAATCCTAAGATAGCCATGATAGTGGTGGTGGATGAGCCGCGGCCGGTCTATTACGGAGGCCATGTTTCAGCACCTGTTTTTAAAACGGTAGCCCAAGAGGTGCTCAATTATATAGAAAATAGCGGGTTAAATTAAAAATATGCCAAAACTTCACAATTTACTCATTGGAGTCAAATGTAAAAATAGAAACGTCCCGCTTAATGCTGATATAGAAAATTTGAGCTGTAACTCAAAAGAAATAAAGAAGAACTGTCTTTTTATAGCACTCAGGGGTAGTATTACCGATGGCCACAGATATATAGCGCGGGCCGTTTCACGGGGAGCCAGAGCGGTAATTAGTGAGAAGGATTTTAACTGTCCTCCATCAGTTATTAAGATAATAGTTGAAAATTCAAGAGAAGCCATGGGAGTATTGCTCGGTAACTTTTATAAAAAGAATAAAAAGCTTAAGTTGGTAGGTATAACGGGAACAAACGGCAAAACAACCATATCCCTTCTTATTAACAGTATTTTAACTGAGGCCGGATATAAAACAGCAGTTATTGGGACCCTGGGTTATAAATTGGCCGGTGCCGGGTTTAAAGAACTTAAAAATACGACACCGGGAACTATAAAGCTTCACAGTTTACTGGATGAGATGAAAGGGCGTTCTATTGGATATTCAATTATGGAGGTTTCTTCGCACGCGCTTGACCAGGGGCGCGTTCAGGATCTGAACTTTCAGGCGGCTATTTTTAGCAATTTATCCCGCGACCACCTTGATTACCACAAAAATATGAAAAATTATATAGCGGCTAAATTGAGACTGTTTAAAAGCTTACCGGCTGGCGGTATAGCTGTTATCAATGGAGATGACAAGGCGTTTGGGCAGTTGAAAAAGGCGAGCGCGGCGCGGCTTGTAAGTTACGCCGTTTTAAACAAAGCTGATTTCAAAGCCGTGGATATAAAAATAGGCCTGAATAAAAGTGAATTTTTGATTAAGACGCCTTCAGCCAACATGGCTATTAACAGCCGGCTGACAGGTGTGCACAATGTTTACAATATATTAGCCGCGGCCTCCTGGGCCTGTTCTGAGGGTATCAGTCCGGCTAAGGTTAAGCGGGGAATAGAGAAATTAAGGAAGGTTCCGGGCAGGCTTGAGAGAGTAAAAAATGGGCAGCAATTTAAGGTGTTCGTTGATTACGCCCACACGCCGGATGCCTTAGAGAAGGTTTTGGAATTCTTAAGAGAGATGGTGGGTGATAGAGGCAAAGTAATTACTGTTTTTGGCTGTGGCGGCGATCGGGACAAAACTAAACGGCCCAAAATGGCAAGGGTTGCCGCCAGATACAGCGATCTGGTAATTGTTACCAACGATAACCCAAGAAAAGAAAAACCGCTTGCTATCTTCAAAGACATAAGAACCGGTTTTTCGGAGGCCGGTTTTAAAAAGTATAAATTCGCGGCCGGTAGAAGGAAGGCGATAGAGAGGGCCTTTAAATCAGCCCAAAAAAACGACGTAGTCTTAATAGCCGGCAAAGGCCATGAAAAAACGCAAATTTTTAAAAACCGGACTATGCCTTTTGATGATGTAGAGGCGGCAAAGAAGATACTGAGAAGTAATGTGCTTATATGAAAACTTTAAGATATATCCGCGGGCACAGGCAAGAAACAGGATATAAAAACAGGATTAAGTAAAAAGCTAAAAGCGTAAAGCGAAAAGTGTAAAATTATAGCGAAAAATTAAAAAGATTTAAAAAACAAAATAAGTAAAGAAGTTAAAAACGTAAACTGCAAAATCAGAATGTG
>DAOVNW010000087.1 GCA_030630095.1 Candidatus Omnitrophota bacterium | reverse complement strand
TAGGGTTATGCAGAAAAAGGATGAATTTTTGAATCAAGCCCATTTCTAAAATCATAAATGATAAGCCTAAAAATACAAAATACAGCCAGGTATTAAATTTAAATTTAACGTTGTTTTCTCTTCCGCGCTTAAAAACCAAAATTCCCAATGGCAAAAGTATAAGTAATCCGCCTACCACCAAAGATTGAATAAAAGATGCTAAGAGTATTAGATAACCGTATTCAGCAAAAGGAATCCACTCTCTGCCTAAAGTTTCAATAAGATAGGGCAGGGCGGACCATTTAAAAAAATGTGAAAAATAGGGCTTATTGTCAACAGCCGGCCTGACGTTAAATGTATAATTTGTAAAAAAATCTTCTCTCTCCCGTTTGTTTATTATGCTTCGCGCCGCCAGATAATATATGGGTTCCGGCAGGATGTGAAAACGGTTTGCCTGGGATTTTTGTATCCCGGGAAAATACGAAATATCAAAATGTTTTTTAACGCAGAAATTTTTTATATTCTTCAATTCGTTAGTAGTAAATGGGTCTTTTTTTATCAGCAGGGTTATGATGTCCCAGTTTTTTATCAGGACTAAGTTATTTTCAGGGTTTTCTATATTAAGCTCTTCTAACGCGTTAATTCCGGTAGCAAATAATTTTATTCCTCCTTTTGCCGGCGTGCTCATCCAGCGGTTTATCATAAACATACCATCGGGGGCGAGCCTTTGTATAAAAAGTTTATATGATTCGACGGTATTTAAGTAATCTTCATTTTGCGCGAATAGTCCGGAAGCGGACGAAGTCAGGGTGCCGGCGGGATCCATTTGAATAATATCAAATTTCTCCTGAGATTTTTCTATATAGCTTCGGGCGTCTGTTTTGGTTATTTGTACATTTGCCTTTTTTATCCACCGGCCAAAAGAACTTGTCATATTCTTTTCTAACGCGGTAATAACCTTCGGATTTATCTCTAATACTTTGATGTATCTGCTGTTATGATAGTTAGCCAGCAGGGCGCTGCCAAAACCGCCGGCTCCTATCAGAAGTACTTTAGGATTTGATTTAACGCTGTAAGGAGCTGAAAAAATTAAATCTTCAAAAAAGGCGGAACTTATATTGTCCGGATCTAAAATGGGAGAGGGGGCATCGGCGTCAAATGTGATAGCTTTTTGTAGCGGTATCTTTTCTTTATAGGTTATGCTCAAACCCGAAGCTATTCTTATCTTTTCGCCTTCTACAACATGTAGGCAGCCGAAAGGATTAAAGTATGTATCTACTATTTTTGTTCCCGGTAATCTTAAAAGCGAAGGCAGTCCTTTGTATTCGGAGATATATTGAATCAAAGAAGAGGGGATGAGAAAGAAGTTTATTAAAAAGATTGTTATAAAAACGAAGCTAAGGAATAGTCTCTTGCTTAGCTTTTTGTATCTTAGTCCCCAAATAAAAGCCATTAAGGCGCCTAAAATACTGCATACAAAGATATACTTTTCCGGCTGAACATAATGCATAATAACAACGGCGCAGAAAACACCAAGCCCCGAACCGAACAGGTTTACCGAATATACTTGATTTGTTTTCTTGGGATGCTTAAGGAAAAAAATTGCTAATATGGCAGAGATTATTAGAAAGGGAATTCCGTATAAAAAATAACTTACCCCTATGTATATAAATTGCCGCCAGTCCCATACCAGATAAAGATAGTTCAAGGGTAGTTTTTGATTTATGTAAAAAGTTAAGGGCAGTATAAGACTGAACAGGAAACCGCCAATTAATATGCAAATGTCGCGGTTTTGCCGGAAAAATTTTGGGAAGAGGCCTAAAATTACACCGCTAAAACCCAAACCCAGCATAGAAAGGCTTACAACCATATAAGCATAATGGCTCCAGCCGATTATGCTTAAGGTTTTCATTAGTAATATTTCATATACTAAGAAAGTAATAGCGGCTAAAAAAAGAGTTAAAAATGATATTATCATAATTACCCGTATTTAGTCTGCTCTGGTTAGGGGAACAAAGCGGACCGGAATGATATTTTCGCTTACCAAAGCGCCGTCTTGTTTTTTTGTAATAAGCATCAATCTCTGGACTTGAAAAACACCGCCTATTGGTATAATCATCTTGCCGCCAGGCTTAAGCTGTTTGATTAAAGGAGGGGGAATGTAGGTTGCTGCCGCGGTAACCATGATGCCGTCAAAAGGGGCATGTTCTTCCCAGCCGTAATAACCATCACCGATCTCAACCGTAACATTATCAAATTCTTTAAGAATAGCCGCGGCATTTTTACCTAAAGGAGGAATTATTTCTACTGTGTAGACCTCTTTGCATATCCTGGATAAAATCGCGGCCTGATACCCCGAGCCGGTTCCCACTTCTAAAACCACAGACTCGGAGTCGAGGTCTAATAGGGAAGTCATAAGGGCCACGATATAGGGTTGTGATATGGTTTGTCCATGGCCTATGGGCAAGGGGCGGTCCGCGTAAGCATAGGCTCTGTGAGCCGGCGGGACGAATTTGTGTCTTGGGACAGAAAGCATAGCTTCTAAGGCGGCTTTGTCTTGTATGCCTCTTTTTTTAATTTGAGTTTCAACCATTTCCCGGCGCTTGTCAGAGAGGCTATCGGCGGCTTTTAAGTAATCAAACTGACTGCCGATTAAAAAGATTAAAAATGATATAAATAGTACTCTTGTACTTTTTTTCATGTTTTAACCGTCATTTTAGGTTCTCGCTCTCTTTTTTAAAGAAGCTATTATAAACATAACATAGAATAACGCGGTTGTCAAATGCAGGAAATACAAGGAAAAAGAACTGCAAAAATTATGATGTATAAGAATGCAGAATACGATATAATAATAGGAATGAAAAATTGCAGGGATTTAAAGAAAAAAGGAGGATGGTTGTATGAAACTTTATCTTATCCAGCATGGCCTTTTTTTGCCGGAAGATGTGGATCCCCAAAAAGCTCTAAGTGAAGAAGGCAGAGAAGAAACTCTAAAAATAGCAAAATTCCTCAAGACAAAGAATATAAAGGCAACCGTAATCTGGCACAGTAAAAAATTGCGATCAGTTCAAACGGCTAAAATTCTTTTTGAGCATATTCCGAACACAGAAACTCAAGAGAGAAGTGATTTAAATCCTCTCGATGCTGTTGATAAATTTCCTGAAGAGATCCGTCGGATGAATAATGATTTAATCATTGTAGGACATATGCCTTTTTTGCAGAGGGTATCTTCTTTACTCTTGGCGGGGGCACAAGATTTTGACTTAGTTTCTTTTAGATATTCTGGGGTGCTTTGCCTGGAGCGTATAGAGAATTGGAGAATAGCGTGGTTTGTAACCCCGGATATAGTTTCTACTGTCATTCTCGCCGGAAACTTAAAGCGTTGATAAAATTAAAGAGGTTTATTTACTTGACCCCTTATTTTAACAATAACTGCTATTATATTTTCCGGAGCTGTTTGGGGAAGTGGATGGGAGCCGAAGAATAGTTCAACAGAAGTTGGCGTTAAGTTTGCGGCAAAGTTTTAAAACAGCCTCTCTTTTTGCTGAAATCTTGACAGAACATAAGCAATATGATATACTTAACGCCAAAAGGATGATTGAAATGGCGCATTTTAGTATAGGCAACTATTACGATAAAACGAATAAGTTTTTGCTTAAAACCTCCGCTTAGAAAACGGAGGTTTTTTTATGTAAATAAAGGAAAGTTAACTTAAACTTTGGAATGCTTTTAATAAGGAGGGTTCCGTCTCGAAAGATGTCTCAAAATTCTTTTCAACAATTTTGCGACTCTCGGCGGAATTAATTCCTGCCTACGCTAAGGCTGCGGCAGGCAGGCGGGCGTATCAGTTATGTTCATCCCGAACCTTCGGGATTCCATAACTGATGCCCTCATTAAGGGGAAGCAGATGAAAAAAGTTCTTTTTTTAGTTATAGGGGTAGTTGTTTTATCTTTGAGCAGTTCTGTTTCAGTAGAGGCGGGCGCTTATAAGGCCGCCGGTATTGGAACCAAAGCGCTCTCAAGAGGAGGAGGCATTGGAGCAGTAGATGACTACACGGCCATATTCTGGAATCCCGCGGGCTTGACTCAAGTCAAGGAGGGCCAGTTTGCTATAGAGCCGCATTATCTTCATCTGAAACAGGTTGACGGCAACTCGGTAAAGAACTACGATATTGCTAATTACAGCAGTATGCAGGGAGACAGTTTTCTGCGGATATACAATACACCGGGTACAGCCATAGAGCCGGCTCAGTTCAATAAGACAAGCGCTGTATATAGCAACATAAGTCCCACTACAAGTCTCGGAGGTTGTTTTGAAATCAAGGGTTTTAATTTTGGTTTAGGTATGTATACCCCCGTGGCCCTGAGTACCGACTGGGATGGTTCAACGCGGGATTTGGTTAATAATGCCCTCATAGAAGCCGATTTTTTTTCCGGAATAAAAATAACCGCTTACAATTTATCTGTGGCTAAGGAGATAAATTCTTACTTCTCATTAGGGGCAGGCCTTAATTACCTGACAGGTGAAATGGAGGTAGAAGCCGAAAAAAGATATACGTGTTCGGCGGCGCCCGCTCTGGATTATCGGTTTGATTACAAAGAAGAAGCGGAAGGCGATGGAGTTGAGGGAGTATTTGGGATATTATTTAAGCCTCTTTCTACTTTAAAAGTCGGCGGTGTATATCGAAGCGGAGCTGAGATGACCTTAAAAGGAGATTCTTATTATAAGCATACCGCTTTAGGAATAGATGAAAGCAGTGATTATACCCAGGATTATGATTTTCCTAATAGCTATGGAATAGGTTTGGCTTATGAACCGGTTTCAGAATTAACCCTGCTGCTTGAGTGGGAGCGGACGGGATGGGATAGTGTAAAAAGAGATATGAATTACGACCTCGCCGGAGGGGCGGCGCTGATAGATACAGAGATAGATTGGAACTGGAAAGATTCTGATCAAGTGCGTTTGGG
>DAOVNW010000022.1 GCA_030630095.1 Candidatus Omnitrophota bacterium | reverse complement strand
TTAAACTCAAGCTTATCTGTTGCCGAGCAAAGAGCGGCGATTGAGGATTGCCGGCAGGGAAACATAAAACTTTTGTATATGTCTCCGGAACGATTGCAGAATGAGGCGGCAATTAGTTTATTGAAGGATATCGGCGTTTCCTTTTTTGTGATTGACGAGGCGCATTGCATAAGCCATTGGGGCCATGATTTTAGGGCGGAATATCGAGCGCTGGGGATGATAAAAAAAATATTTAAGGCGGCCAGTGTGCATGCTTTTACGGCTACGGCAACGAAAGAGGTGCAGGATGATATTGTGAGCCAGTTGGAATTGTCCAGTCCGGTGATACATATCGGGCTGGTAGACAGGCCTAATTTGACGTACAGGGTGATGCCGCGCCAGCAGATTATTAAGCAGGTAACGGAGGTTTTGAAACGGCATAATAATGAGCCGGGTATTATCTACTGCCTGCGCCGTAAAGATGTGGATAGTATGTCGGTTAATTTGAAGCGGCTGGGGTTTGATAATATGCCCTATCACGCTGGTATGCCTGATAAAGAGCGTCATATAAGCCAGAATTGTTTTATGCGTGAGGAGGTAAATATTATTGTGGCAACGGTGGCCTTTGGCATGGGAATTGACCGGTCGAATATACGTTTTGTGGTGCATACTGGGATGCCTAAGAGTATTGAGCAATATCAGCAGGAAATCGGCCGCGCCGGCCGTGATGGCCTGCCGGCATTTTGTTATATGTTTTACAGCGGCGGGGATTATGGGTTGTGGACTTTTTTTGCTAAAAAATCTCCTGAGCACGAGGTGTTAATGGAGAAGCTGGGGGTTATGTATAATTTTTGCGCTCAACCACAGTGCCGCCATAAGGTGCTGGTGAATTATTTCGGACAGCCTTATGATGTAAATATGTGCAGCGCCTGCGATTATTGTTTGCGCGAGCTGGAGATGATTGAGGAGCCGCTGGTTGTGGGGCAGAATATCGTATCTTGTGTGGATAGCGTGAGGCAGGATGAATACGGATTTGGCGCGGGGTATATCGCGGATGTTTTAAGGGGTAAGACGCTTGATAAGATAACGAACCTGCGGCATAATGAACTATCGATGTTCGGCATAATGGCAAATGAGACCGCGGCGTTTATACGTTATATGATTGAACAACTTCTCGGCCAGGGTTTTTTGCGGCGGGAGGGGGAATTTTCCACGTTGTCGGTGACTGATAAGGGGCGGCAGTTGTTGGGCGCGGAGGCGGTTCCGGTGTTGGCGAAGCCGCTTATCCGGGAAAAGAAAAAGCAGATCGCGAGACAAAGGTCAAAACGCAGGGAGCAGGACTGGGCCGGGATAGATCAGGGTTTGTTTCAAAGATTGCGCGAAAAGAGAGCGGAGCTCGCGCGAAAGAAAGGGGTGCCGGCGTATATTATATTTGGAGATAAGGCTCTCAAAGATATGGCGGCAAAAAGGCCGCTTATCAAGGACACGTTCGCGAATATCTACGGTGTCGGAGAACATAAATTAAAAGCATACGCTGATGTGTTTATTGAAGTAATAAAACAGGAAATAGTAAAAAGCTAAAAGCGTAAAGCGAAAAGTGTAAAATTATAGTGTAAAAGTAAAAAGATTTAAAAACAAAATAAGTAAAGAAGTTAAAAATGTAAACTGCAAAATTAAATTGAAAAATAGATGGCTTTAAGATTGAATATCTTTTAAGCGAGGTTAAAAGAAATAACCAATGTACTTGGTTTAAGTATTCTAACTTTGAGAGGCAGAAAATAAGTTTTAAGTTTTGAATTATCGTTTTACGTTTTTCGGTTTGAGCTTTTCGCTAATAGAATGAGTGTCTTAATGACAAAGAGTAAAATATTGGAATTGTCAATATGGATAGCGTAAGCGAAGCTAAAAAAGAGGCTTTGAAAAAGAAGATGCGGGAGCTGGGGGTTTTTGAAAAGGACCTTGAGGAGAAGTTTATCCGCTCCGGGGGAAAGGGGGGGCAAAATGTTAATAAAACTTCTACCTGTGTTTATCTGAAGCATAAGCCGAGCGGCCTTGAGGTGAAATGCCAGCGCGAACGCTCTCAGGCTCAAAATAGATTTCTGGCCAGGAGGATTCTGGTTAATAAAATTGAAACTCTTGTTCTGGGAAAACTGTCCGCGGAGAGAAAGCAAATAGAAAAAATAAGAAGGCAGAAGCGCAAGCGATCCAAGCGGGCTAAGGAAAAGATGCTGGAAGAGAAGGCAAAGAGGAGTCAAAAGAAAAAGGAGCGTTCCTACCGGCCTGAGTTGGAAGAAAATAATTAGGGACACATCCTAATTATTAAAATGCGCAATTCGCGAAATTTGGTACAGTAGTATTAGTAGAAAAATTTTAATTAGGATGTGTCCCTAATTATTAAAAAAGGTGAATGAAAATGGTGAGTTTGGTAATTGGGTTGTGCGCGGGGGTTTTGTGTACGCTTTCTTTTTTTCCTCAGGTGATGAGGATTTATAAGACGAAGCGGGTGGGTGATTTATCTTTGGTAACCTTTTCTGTGCTTTCCGCGGGTATATTTTTATGGCTGATTTATGGGATATTAACGAGTTCATTGCCTATAATGCTGACTAACGGGGCTATGCTTATCTTATCTCTTTTGATTGTAGTGATGATAGTCAAATATAAATGAACCCGTCCCCATGTGCACGGGCAAGATTAAGTAAAAAGCTAAAAGCGTAAAGCGAAAAGTGTAAAATTATAGCGAAAAATTAAAAAGATTTAAAAAACAGGATACGAGAAACAAGATATACCCTTGCGGGCACAGGCAAAAAACAGGATTAAGTAAAAAGCTAAAAACGTAAAGCGAAAAATGTAAAATTATAGCGTAAAAGTAAAAAGATTTAAAAAACAAAATTAGGGATTAAGTTATAAGCAGGGAGAATTCAAAAATCAAAAATTAAAAGTCAAAATGACAAATCAAGATGAAAGTTTTTCCGATTATGACGCAGGGAAAGCTTCTGATTGTGCTTGCTTTTTTGGTAAATTTCTGGTACAAATGATGATGTGTCAGATGTAATAATTTTATCTGGATGGTTAAATCAGTGATGGATATTGGATAGAGGTATTTATGAATGATTGATTTAGGCCTTATCAGAGCTGTATTAATAATATTTGTCTGTGGTTACATTTCTCTTAAAATGGTTGCCTGGGTGAACCGTGACGCGGGTAAAAAGAGGTTGAGAACCCAGGCTTTCTGGACAACCGCCGCTCTTTTCTTTAACATCTTCGGTTTTTTGGCCTATCTCGCGTGCAGGAACACAAAGGGCCCCATTAAGTGCGACTATTGCGGTTATGACTTAACCAAAGTGTTAAGCGAGACAAATCTTTTTACCTGTCCCCATTGCAATAAGCTCATTCATTCGGACGTTGCCCACCAGATATTTCTTGACAAGGTAAAGAACTTTGACACCCGCATAATTAAGTTATTTGACTATGAGGGGTTGGATATAGAGCAGGGAGCCGGCAAGGACTCTAAAAGCAGAGTATGGAGTATTGTTAAGTTTTATATCGCGCGGGCAATTGATGAAAGGGCGACGGATATTCATTTTGACCCCGAGAAGGAAAAAGTCCGTGTCAGGCAAAGAATAGACGGAGTGCTTTATGATGTAATCGCGCCTCCCAGAGAACTTGGAGTGAGGGTGACGGCAATGCTTAAGATATTGGCCGGCCTGGATATAGCCCAGAAAAAGGAGGCTCAAAGCGGACGTTTTGAGGTTGAGGTAGAAGGTAAAAGATATGATTTGAGGATTTCTACCTCCTATGCTATCTTTGGTGAGAAGATTGCTATCAGGATTTTAAGGCGGGACGGCATACTTTTAAGCCTTGAAAACCTGGGATTTTTTAAAGACGACCTTAGCCGTATAGAGCAGGTTGTTTCTAAGCCGCACGGGATGATTTTAATCTGCGGGCCGACGGGATGCGGGAAGACTACCACTCTCTACAGCATTATAAAGAAGGTTAATCCGGAAAAGCACAACATAATGACCATTGAAGACCCGGTTGAGTATGAACTTCCCGGCATAAGCCAGCAGCAGATAAATGTTAAGGCCGGTGTTGATTTTGTGAAGGGCTTGAGATCAATGCTTCGCCAGGATCCCGACGTTATTATGGTGGGGGAGATTCGAGACGGTGAAACTGCCAAAATAGCCAATCAAGCGGCTGATACAGGGCATCTGGTCTTAAGCACTATGCACTCTATTGACGCGGCTAACGCCATAACGAGATTGAGGGACTTTGAAATAACGCCCCATCATCTTTCGTCATCCCTGCTGGCGATTATAGCCCAGAGGTTAATCCGTATTCTCTGTCCCGACTGCAAGGAAAAAGCGGATTGTGATACTGCCATGGAGGAGGGTGTAAAAAATGTCTATAAAGCCAAGGGCTGTTCCAAGTGCAACTATACCGGCTATAGAGGAAGAACGGGGCTTTTTGAAATACTCTTTGCCGATAAAGAGTTGAGAGAGTTAATTTTTAGTGACGCCGCGCCTGATGTCATCAGAGAAAACTATGCTAAGTGGGGAATGCGGGATTTGAGGGGGCAGGGCCTGAGAAAGGTTGAGGCGGGCGAGACGACGCTGGAAGAATTGAACGCAGTTGTGCCCGCGACTAAATTTTTTACCAAGAGAAAGATTCAATGATACTACCCGCGATAATTATCGCTATTGTAGCAGTCTATGCTCTTTTTGGCTTTAAGAAAGGGCTGTTCTTAGAAATAATAGCCTTATCTAATGTTTTTATTTCTTTCGCGCTAACCTTTATCCTTTTTAAAGAAGCAAGCAGACGCCTTGGCGGTTTGGCGGGCAGTCTATTTGCCGAAGGTACGTTGACTCTTGACGCTTTATCTTTCGGCGTTCTTTTAATGTTTTTTTACGCGTTACTTATATTTATAAATAACAGGGTTTTTGGCAAGATAAAGGTGCGGCTTATATGGATAGTGGATAAGCCGGGCGGCCTGGTCTTAGGCGCCCTTCGGGGCATTGTTGTTATCAGCCTTATTCTTGTAATACTGGCGATGAGCCCGATAGCGGGTTTTATACCGCGGAATGGTAATGATTTTAGCCTGGCAAAGCGCGCCTATATGATAACCCCGCGAGTTTATGAGTCTTTAACGGAGCTTTTATCTGATAGTGGTTCCTTTGACAGTGAAGAGTTTTTTAGCGAATATGGAGGTTTTTTCAGGGAACCGGTTGATAACGGGCAAGAGAGCGCCGGGTGAGTAAAAGATGAAAATTAATGAAACTGCTTTTAAAAAAATATTAGCAGTTATTTTTTTATTACTTTTGTTTGTTGTCCAGGGCTGTGCCAAAGGCGGACGCTTTCCGGCAAACGAGGCCTTGAATTCCGCGAGGGTAGAAGCTGTTAGGATAGGTGGAGACAAGTATGTAGCGGCATCTGTTTTTTCGGGCATTTACCAGCTCAGGCGGGACTACGATGTAGTTTCCCAGCGGTTGCTTTTGAAAAAGAACGGCCATACGGCCGTGCTCAGACCTGACGCTGAAGTTCTTCTTATAGACGGAGGTGCGGTTTATACGGATAAAGCGGCTATACTTTATCGGGGTAGTTTATTTATTCCTTTGTCTTTAATTGAGGAAAGGCTTGACAGGCTTTTTAACAGGGGCTTTGGCCGGCTGCCGGGCGGGGATGAAGGAAGAAATCGCATAAGGAAGATAGTTATTGATGCCGGCCACGGCGGCAAAGACCCTGGAGCCGTAGGCCGCTATGGACTAAAAGAAAAGGATGTTGCGCTGGATGTCTCAAGGCGCGTAAAGAGAATGCTGGAAGAGCGCGGAATTGAGGTTGTGATGACCAGGGATACGGACAGGTATATATCTCTCTGGCAGAGAACGAGTATTTCCAATAAAAATAGTCCCGACTTTTTTATCAGTATCCATGCTAATGCCCATAGAAACCGGCGTCCTTCAGGTTTTGAGGTTTTTTATTTATCGGACGCTCTTGATGACAGTGCCCGGGCGGTACAGGCGGTAGAAAATGCTGTCTGGGAGACGGAATGCGATTTTAGTGTTAAGCCGACAAAAAACGCGGAGGCCGCGGTTTGGGATATGCTTTATGATGAATACAGGTTGGAGTCGAGAGAGATGGCAAAGTGTATGTGTGATTCGATGCAGGCTGACGGCATAGGTAAAAACCGCGGTGTTAAAAGCGCCCGCTTTTATGTTTTAAAAGGTGTCCAGTCACCGTCAGTCCTTGTAGAGATGGCCTTTATCTCAAACAAGCGCGAAGAGGCCATGTTAAAGCAGGTGTCTTACAGGCAGCGCGTTGCCGATGCCCTGGTCAAGGGGATACTGAACTATAAAGAACGCTACGAAGAAACGGATGGTTTTACCAGATAAGCGCGGATGATGGAAAATAATCAGGCTATAGGGATATTTGATTCAGGATTGGGAGGGCTTACAGTGGTCAAGGAACTGCTGAAGGCGCTTCCGAATGAAAGTATTGTTTACTTTGGAGATACGGCGCGCGTTCCTTACGGCAATAAATCCAAAAAGACAGTTTGCAAGTTTTCCGTTGAAAACGCCGACTTTTTAATAAAACACGAAGTTAAGATTATTATTGTTGCCTGTAACACCTCGTGCAGTTTAAGTCTGAATGTTCTCAAAAAAAAATACAAGGTGCCGGTAATAGGTGTTATTGAGCCGGCTGTAAGAAAGGCCGTCGAAAGGTCGCGCGGCCTGCGCGTTGGAGTTATCGGAACGCGCAGTACTATTAAAAGTAATGTTTATAATCGGGCGTTAAAAAAGATAAATAAAAAGGTTAAGATTTTTTCTAAAAGCTGCCCTCTCTTTGTCCCTCTGATTGAAGAAAACTGGATTAATGACGATATAACTTTGAATATCGCCGGAAGATATTTATCGGATTTAAAAAAAAGAGAAATTGATACTTTAATATTGGCCTGTACTCATTATCCTTTGTTGATGAGGACAATCCAGAAGATTATGGGCCGGCGGGTTGAGTTGATAAACTCAGCCGAGGAGGTTGCCGGGCAGGTAAAGGAACATTTAGAGTTAAGCGGCCGCCTGCGGGAGGCGAAGCAAAAAGGAAGATGCCTCTTTTATGTCAGCGACGAGCCGGCTCAATTTGTTAAGATAGGCGGGAAGTTTTTAGGGAGAAAGATGAGTCGCGTGAGAAAGGTTTAATTATGTATAAAGTTACGGTTTTAGACGAATTCAACTCAGCGCATTTTCTTCGAGCGTATAAAGGTAAGTGTGAAAGGCTGCACGGGCATAACTGGAAGGTACTGGTAAGCGTTTGGAGTGAAAGATTGAATTCGACAGGTATGGTCATAGACTTTAAGGATTTAAAAAAACTATTGGCAGGCGTTTTAAAGGAACTGGATCACAGGTGCCTTAATGAGTTAAACTGCTTTAAGAAGGTTAATCCGACTTCGGAGAATATCGCCGCCTACGTCTATGACCGGATAAAGGCCGGGTTAAAGTCTAAAAAATATAAAAGGTTGAGCGTTGATATTTGGGAAACGGATTCATCCCGGGCGAGTTTTACGGAAGAATGAAAAGAGCTATAGTATTATTATCAGGCGGGCTTGATTCGGCTGTTACTCTTTATTACGCGAGAAGCCGCGGTTATAAGATTACCTGCTTGAGTTTTGATTACAGCCAGCGGCACCGGAAGGAAATAAAACTGGCGAAGAAGTTAGCCTGGCTTGCCGGCGCCTCCCATATTATTTTAAAGATTAAATTTCCCGCGAAGAGCAGTTCGCTGATTGACAAAAAAAGGCGGCTTCCTAAAAGAGGGCTGTCAAAGATAAAGGAGGCGGGTATTCCAAGTACTTACGTGCCTGCCAGAAATATTATCTTTTTAAGTTACGCTCTTTGTTACGCTGAAGTTTTATCTGCCGACTCTATCTTTATCGGTGTAAATTCCGTGGATTACTCAGGATATCCCGATTGCCGGCCTGACTTTTTAAAGGCCTTTAGCAGGATGTCCGCGCTTGGTACCAAGCGCGGTGTAAGCGGCGGGAGAGTTAAAATCGAGACGCCGTTATCAAGGAAGTCAAAGGCTGAGATTGTTAAGTTGGGCAGGAAGCTGAAGGTGCCTTTTGAATATACCTGGTCCTGTTATGAAGGAGAAAAGTATCCTTGCGGTGTTTGTGACAGCTGCCGGCTCCGAAGCCGCGGTTTTAGCGAGGCCGGATTAGATGATCCTCTTAAGTCATAAAGACAGATAGATGAAAATAAAACACGTTGCCGAGATTTTTTCTTCGTTTCAGGGTGAGGGTTTGTTTGTCGGTGAACGGCAGGTATTTGTCCGTTTTGCCAAGTGTAATCTAAGATGCCGCTATTGCGATACCGGCGACCTGGCCTCAAAAACGGTGTCACTGGATAGATTGGTTAAAAGGATAAACGCTTTAGACAAAAATAAGATATGCCACTCGGTAGCTATTACCGGCGGTGAGCCGTTAATTCATACGGACGGCTTGAAAAGTTTACTGCCCGCTTTAAAAAGGTTGGGTTATAGGATATACTTAGAGACGAACGGTACCCTGGCCTCAAAGTTAAAAGAAGTGATTGAGTTCCTTGATTATATCGCGATGGATATTAAACTGCCTTCGGCGGCCGGCTTAACCAAAGCTCTATGGGCCGAACACCGGCTTTTTTTAAAGATGGCTAATAGTTGTTTTCGCGGTAAAAACAGAGGGGATTTATTTGTCAAAGCCGTTATTACCGCCGGCTTAAGGCCGGCTGAGTTTAAGAAGGCGGTAGGTGTTATAAGCGGTATCAACAAAAACATTCCTCTTGTTTTGCAGCCGGTTACGCCTCTTGGCAAGGTTAGGGAGAAGGTTAAGGAAGAAGAAATAGTGAGGCTGTTTAAAGCAGCGAAGCAAGAGCTGAGGCAAGTGTTAGTTATACCTCAGACGCATAAAATTTTGGGAGTGAAGTGATGGAAAAAAAGAAATCAGCCTATCCGCAGGATGCCTCCGGCTATGAAGGCTTGCAGAAGCAGACAAGGCAATTGAAAACACCGCCGCTTGAGGTGTGGGAGAATCAGTACGCGGACAAAGAGTACCTTATTCATATAGAGACCCGAGAATTTAATTGCCTTTGTCCCAAGACCGGCCTGCCTGATTTTGCCTGTCTGGTAATTGACTACGCGCCGGATAAATATTGCATTGAATTAAAGTCGTTTAAAGAGTATCTGGTTTTTTATAGAGATATCGGTATCTTTCATGAGCACGTAGTTAATAGGATATTGGACGATTTTTTAAAAGCTTGCCGCCCGCGTTACGCGAAGATTACCGGGGAGTTTAATATTCGCGGCGGCATTAAGACGACTGTGTCCAGAGAGTATAAAAGAAAAGGATATAAGGGCAAATGAGAGTTATTAGCGCCGCTAAAGTTGAACAGGCGGTGAGCAGTCTTTTTTTAAAGGCCAATACCCTAATAAGGCCGGACATTAAAAAAGCTCTTAAGAAGGCTTATGCTAAAGAAACGAATAAGCTGGCCAGAGAGCTTTACCTGATTATCCTTGAGAATGCCGCGATAGCTAAAAGTAAAGGGTTACCAATCTGTCAGGATACCGGCTTGCCTGTTGTTTTTGTTGAGGCCGGAGAGGATGTCAGGATTAAGGGGGGCGGTTTGGAGGGTGTTATTCAGAAGGCCGTGATCCGCGCGTATAAAAAACATCTGTTCAGGGCGTCCATTGTTAGTGACCCGCTGAAAAGGGAGAGTCTGTCCGGGTTTGGGCCGGCCATTATACATTTGGAGCTAAAAAAAGGGAAAAGATTTAAAATAACCGTTATGCCTAAAGGTTTTGGCAGTGAAAACAAAACCCGGATGAAGATGTTTAATCCTACCGACCGGATAACAGAGATTGAAAATTTTATAGTGGAGTGTGTAAAAATCGCGGGCCCTGACGCCTGCCCTCCATATATAGTCGGGGTGGGTGTTGGCGGGACGGCCGAAAAGGCAAACCTTCTGGCAAAAATGGCTCTTTTGCGCCCGGTTGATAAAGACAGCAGGAAAAAGCATATATTGGAGATGGAAAAGAGAGTTTATGACAGGATAAATC